>DBGFLV010000196.1:0-2821 GCA_048528425.1 Oxalobacter sp.
GATAAATGTCAAACATAACCTATTTTCGGATATAGAATATTTTGAATCAGGTTATAGGATAGGGACATGGTGCATCCCATCCATTCATATCCTTATCATTTGCTTGCCGAGCTCCTGACAGCCCGCAGGAAAGAACTTGGTTTATTGCAAACTGATGTAGCGGAACGACTCAACAAACCGCAATCATTCGTTTCGAAATATGAAAACATCGGCCGTCGCTTGGACTTTATCGAATTGATCGCTGTATTGAAAGCACTCGAGATGTCACCCCATGAATTTTTCGACATATTTCTGTCCAAACTCGACAAGGACAAACTCCCTGTCGATTTTCTGATCTGAATTGATCCGATAGAAACTTTTTGCGTCGTTTCCCTAGAGTAAAAATTCGAGATAACGCCATGTCGCCCGGCAAAGCACTCTTTATCTTCTGTTGAGGCCGCTTCGTTTGTTTTTTCTCTAATCATTTCGCCACGAGTCAACAATGAGACGCCATATCATGCTATCTTTGTCATGATTTTGTTTAAGAAATTCGTTTTATTGCACGATTATCTGGACTGTATTATGGAAATTTCAAAAATTCGTACTCTCGTGTCACGTGCCGGCGAAATGCAAGGTATTTTCGTTGTGGATCTGGTCTATCTGGACGGCATTCCCTACGCTGTTTTCGAATGGGAAAAAAAGGAAGGCGCCGATCCGGTTCCGCTGTACAAAGTCCGCCTTGATCCGAGAGGATTGATGCCGCTTCCTCCCGGAGGAGACAGTAATCTGCAATACCAGTACCGCGTATCGGTGGAAGATCCGAGACCGTTTTCCTGACAGGACATTCTCGACCGGACCTAACCGATGTTTTTAATTTTCAGTTAAGCGAAAGTCATGACAGCGCCCTATTCTGACGATGAAATCGACAACCTCATTTGGTCAGAAATCGAATCCAGCGATTCGAAAGGCGATTTCATCTGTTACGTTATCCAATCTCCCGGAAATGCAAAATTTCTGGCGAGCGCAAAAGACCGCATCGAAACACAAACGCCATCCGACAATCTGGCGCCGGTTCATTATTTCAAAGCGATAGAACGCATCAGGGAGCTGGCCGAGGCAAACGATCCGGTTGCCACGTTTCACATGGGAAAGGTATATGCACTCGGCATTGCCGTCTTGCAAAACCTTGACGAAGGCATCAGATGGTATCGAAAAGCCATTGCCCTGGGAGAACCCAGAGCTTACGCCAACCTGGGCTGGTTTTACCAGTCCGGCCACGGTGTCAGCCAGAACAAGGAAAAAGCATTCGAACTGTTGTCATATGGAGCTGAACATGGCGTGGTCTCCGCCAGGGCCGCTATTGGTATCATGCTCTTGACCGGAGAAGGATGTCCCCGGGATCCGGCAGCGGGCCTTGCCAAACTGGAAGAAGCGTTTAACGACGGCTATCTCAACGCTGGAAATCATCTGGCCGATCTCTATTTTGAAGGGAAAAACGTTCCCAAAGACACTGAGCTCGGCCACGGTTGGCTAATGAAAGTGGCCAATCGGGGTGATGAAAGAACGATGGCTATTTTGGGCCATTACCTGCTGACAGGCAGTCACGGCAAAAAAGATCCCGAGACCGGTTTGAAATTGATGCAACAGGCTGTCCAGCATCAGTTCCTTCCGGCTTATTTGTGGCTGGGGACGCTTTATAAAAAAGGCGAAGGCGTCAGTCAGGATCTGGAGAAAGCCATTGACCTGTTCAAGGCAGGTGTCACTGCCGGCGACACCAATTGCGAAAAAGCCCTGTCCCTGTTGTTGGCAGAACAAAGCACCGGAAACGTTCCTCCGCCCAAATCCTTCCATTGAAAGACGTCCTGGTTTACCGAGCATTTTTCGAGGACACGCTTCACTTATTCCTGACGCTTCGGATGGCAAATAGTGCTATTGTGTGTAAAGTCTTTTCGAAATTTTTGCCGAGGATAAAAAATGCTGCGTCAATGCTCAATCATTTTTATCTGTCTCGCCATTGCCGAACTGATTGTCCACGTCACCCACATTCACTTCCCTTCTTCTTTGCTGGGCATGCTGATCCTGACCATTTCACTTAAAACGGGTCTGGTCAAACTGGAATGGGTCAAGGGATTTTCTGACTTTTTGCTCGCGCATCTGGGACTGTTTTTCGTTCCGCCCGGCGTGGCCCTGATGTTGTATCTCGGCATCATCAAGACTCAACTCTTCCCAATTGTCGCGGCAACCGTTATCAGTATGTTGCTAGTTATGCTGGTCACCGGCTGGACTTATCAACTGATCCGCAAGATTTTATGAGCGAATTCCTGCACAGTGAACTGTTTATGGTGACCCTGACAATCGGCGTGTTCTGGGGAGCGCAACTCATCCAGAAACGGCTCAATTCAATCATATTGAATCCGATTCTGGTCGCCATCGTCTTGATCATTGCCGTACTGAAAACCGGCGATATTTCCTATGAAACGTATTATGAAGGAGGAAAATATATTGCATTTTTGTTGAAGCCGGCCATCGTCGCTCTGGGTGTTCCGCTTTATCTGCAAATTGAACAGATACGTAAACAGGCCTTGCCCATTCTGGCTTGCCAACTGGTTGGATGTATCGTCGGAGCGGCTTCTGCTTTTCTGATCGCCCGTTATTGCGGAGCGTCACTGGACGTTGCCATTTCGCTGGCACCAAAATCGGCCACGACACCCATCGCTATGGAGGTAGCGGGACTGACAGGGGGTATCCCTTCCCTGACGGCGATTATCGTCATTTTGACCGGCATTTTAGGGGCGATTTTCGGTCTCAAATTCCTGCGTTTGGCCGGTGTGAAAAGCCCGAT
>DBGFLV010000197.1:0-7761 GCA_048528425.1 Oxalobacter sp.
AAAAACACGGCGGTTCGTCATGGACGATATGGCTGGAAATGTTTTCAATCACTTTTTTCACTTACTGTTTACTATGGGAACTACCAAATCCGGAGAAAGAAAACTGGAAATTCTGCAAGCCCTGGCCCAGATGCTCCAACAGCCGCGAAGTGAAAAGATCACGACAGCGGCCCTGGCAAAACGGCTTTCCCTTTCGGAGGCGGCTTTGTATCGGCATTTTGCCAGCAAAGCACAAATGTTCGAAGGGTTGATCGAGTTCATCGAATCAAGTGTGTTCGGTTTGGTCAACCGGATTGGCGAAAAAGAGGAAAGCGGTTTAGTGCAGGCCCAATCTATTGCTATGCTGATTTTGAATTTTGCCGAACGCAATCCCGGTATGACACGGGTCATGACCGGAGAAGCGCTGGTTAACGAAGACGACCGTTTGCGTTTACGTATGAACCGGTTTTTCGACCGCGTCGAACTGGCGCTCCGGCAGAGTCTGAAAATTGCGGCAGCACAGGGAGAGTCCGATGAAAAAACGGTTACTTTAAGAAGCAATCTGATGATGAGTTATCTGATCGGCAAGCTGTTCCGTTTCGTAAAAACCCAGTTTCAGGAAAGTCCAACCGACGGGATGAAAGAACAGATCAATTTTATTCTTTCCTGATTTTGCCGAATGCTCGGTGACACTGTTCTTACTATCGTTAAAAGACGATATCGCCAAAGGATATCCTCCAGCGGTAATCGGACAAAAGAAAGGTTCTCCCGGTTGCAAAAGCGTGGAAGCGTGGTGCCAATTGGTTTCTTGCTGGAGGAACGCTTCGGAAACGGACTGAACAAAACCGCTTCCGTGTCACTTTAGACTGCTGGTCGAACAGGTTGAAAGAGAAAGCGGCGTTTTCTCTCTTCTTTCCGGTCCTGGGTGATTGCGGGCTTTTCTTTTTATGACGGATGCATTTCGTTTAAGGGAGACGACCGTCAAAAACGGCAAAGCTTTTCTCTGTTAAGAGGTGTTTTCTCATCGTGGGCAGATCCACTGCGTTGACTTTACGCCGTTTGGGCGGCACGATGTCAGGTCAGTACAAGTCGCCTGTTCAGATTTCTTCTGGCGTATCACAGGCAACCGGTCTTGGTCAGATTGTCCGGCTTGTATCGCAGATGAGGGGGAACTCTCGTCAGTACCGGGCATTCTTCTGTTTTGCCGGGTAGCGGTCACGAGAGCGTGGGCAGTCGAAAGGACCTTTGAAAAGCCGAGACATTTAATGTGTTTTTCCGTATGTTCGGTATGGGCAACAGCCTCTTCAACAGAATGGACGATCCAGTCTGATTGGGCCGTTTCCTTTGTTTTTTGTCGTTATTGCCGTATTTTCTAGCGCAACAGTCTCGTGCATTAGACTATACTTTAACCACTCACGTGTTAAGGAGTGTTTTCCTTTCCACTCCCGTTGGACGATCGGTGCATTGCCGGTTCTGTTACCGGGATAAAGGTTAATGCTGACCTTGAATGATTTTTCTTAAATTTTTCATGAGAAATTCTCCTACAATAAATTATCGCGATTTTTCGGTCGGCCTGACCGGTGGAATCGGCAGTGGAAAAACGCTGGTTGCCGATATGTTTGCAAAACGGGGCGCTTCTATCGTCGATGCCGACTTCGTAGCCAGACAGCTGACAGCGCCCGGTGGAGAAGGAATCGAACCCGTCCGTGAAGCGTTCGGAGCCGAATTCATCCAGCCTGACGGGGCGATGAACCGGGTCATGATGCGGGAACACGTGTTTTCCAACCCGGCCGAGCGGTTGAAACTGGAAGCGATACTGCATCCGCTGATACGGGAGGTATCGTTACAGCTGGCAGAGAAAGCGAATGGAAGTTACGTTATTTTCGTCAATCCGTTGCTGGTGGAATTGCCCGTATGGCATGGCATGGGGACACGCGTTTTGGTCGTGGATTGTCCCGAGGAGTTGCAAATTTGCCGGGTCATGAAACGAAACAATATGACGGCCGGGCAGGTCAGGGCCATTATGGCGACACAGGCAACCCGCCAACAACGTCTTGCGGCGGCAGACGACGTGATCGTAAACGACAAAAGCATTGAAGAGACGGCAAAAGAAGTGGAACGTTTACATCGCAGATATGAAAAAATGGGGAAGAGAGCGACTTTATGAGTTTGCTCCGTTTGTGTTTTTTTAACGGTTCGTTCAGAATCATACGATGACGAAATGTCGGAATTGAAAGAGGCTCACTTTGATTATTTACGAATACCCTTTCAACGAACGTATCCGCACTCTGTTGCGGCTTGAAGATTTGCACGAAAGATACACCTACTTTTTACATCAGGGACATGCTTTGCAGCATCACGTTGCGCTGACGACCATTTTTGAAATGCTTGAAGTGGCCAGCCGTTCCGATCTGAAATCGGATCTCTTGCAAGAACTGGAGCGCCAAAAACAGATTCTGCTGGGGTTTCAGTCTCATCCGAATATTCAAAAAAACGTGCTTGACGAAGTATTGCGGGAAATAGACAAAGTCAGCAGCGCCTTGGTGAACAGCCACGGTAAAACAGGCCAAAGCCTTCGCGACAATGAATGGCTGATGAGTGTGCGGGGAAGAACCATCATACCGGGTGGAGCCTGTGAATTTGACTTGCCGTCCTATTACGCCTGGCAGCATCGATCGTCCGACGAACGCGTCAAGGACATTGCCAGCTGGTTTTCCCCTATGGCTTCTCTCATTAATGCCGTCGGCCTGGTGTTGCGATTGTTGCGCGCTTCCGGTGTTCAGTTCAAAATCATCGCGCATTCCGGCAGTTATCAGCAGATGTTGCAGGGAAAAGTACACCAGATGCTGCGATTGCGGATTGATTCAAGACACGGCGCGATCCCTGAAGCGTCGGCAAATAAATACATGCTCTGGATCCGGTTTACCAAGCAAGACGGCGACATGAAACCCAAGCAGTTTGAAGAAGACATCCCCTGCGAACTCACCTTGTGTTAAAGAATGGTTACTATCGTAAAATGCCCTGTTTGCGGCAAAGACGTGGAATGGAAAGAAGCGAACCGGTACCGTCCGTTCTGTTCCGAGCGGTGCAAACAGATCGATTTGGGCGCATGGGCAGATGAAAAATACAAGGTTTCTGCGGTTGATGAAGACGAAAAGACGGATAGTGATCCTGACGTCACCTCATGATTTCCGTTCTGAAAAAAGCCTGATTGGGCTTGATAAGTCATCACAGTTGGGCAATAATCTGCACTATGTGTAAAACCGTTCATTCCGCATTCATTCTTTTCACCCGACGTTGGCGTTGGCGTACGCCAAGAGCCTAATTTCCCCCTGCGCCTTTCGTGCGCGCTTTTACCCTGTCGATCAGTCCGGTTTTTCCTTTTGTCGACAAAAGCACGATCCTTCCTATTTTTCCTAACAGAAACAAGGGTGACTGTAATGTTGCTGATGATAGACAATTACGATTCCTTCACTTACAACCTGGTTCAGTATTTCGGCGAACTGGGTGAAGAAGTCCGTACTTACCGTAACGATGACATTTCACTGGATCAGGTCAGAAAACTGGCTCCCGATCACATCTGTATTTCTCCGGGTCCCAAAACGCCTTACGAAGCCGGCATCTCTCTTCAGGTGCTCGAACACTTTGCGGGCAAGATACCGATTTTTGGAGTGTGTCTTGGCCATCAGTCCATCGGTGCGGCGTTCGGTGGAAAAATCGTCCGGGCCAAACAGGTCATGCATGGAAAAACCTCTCCTGTTTTTCATTCGGATCAAGGCGTTTTCCGGGGACTGCCCAATCCGTTTACCGTGACCCGTTACCATTCACTGGCGATCGACCGTGAAAGCTTGCCGGAGTGTCTGGAAGTCACTGCCTGGACGGAAGACGGCGAGATCATGGGAATCCGCCATAAGCAATACGCCGTCGAAGGTGTCCAATTCCATCCGGAATCCATCTTGTCCGAAAAAGGACATGCCCTACTCAAGAATTTCATCGGAGACTGAATCATGACGTCTATCACACCTCAGGAAGCTCTTCTAAGATGTATTGAGCATCGGGAAATCTTCCATGACGAAATGCTGTCCCTATTTCGCAGCATCATGAGCGGTGAGATGTCACCCTTGATGATTGCTGCGTTGACCGTCGGTTTGCGGGTCAAAAAGGAAACCGTTGGTGAAATTGCGGCAGCGGCCGAAGTCATGCGAGAGTTTTCGCTGAAAGTCCAGGTCAAAGACCCGGAAAATCTTCTGGACATCGTGGGAACGGGAGGAGACGGAGCACGCACCTTCAATATTTCGACCGCTTCCATGTTCGTGGCGGCCGCTTGCGGTGCGAAAGTGGCGAAACACGGCAGCCGAAGTGTTTCCTCTTCGTCGGGAAGTGCGGATCTGCTGGAAGCCTTGAACGTCGACATCAATTTGAAGCCCGAGCAGATCGCCCGTTCCATTGACGAAACCGGTATCGGGTTCATGTATGCGCCTAACCATCACGCTGCCATGAAACACGCCAAAGCGGTGCGGGAAGAACTGGGGGTCAGGACAATATTCAACATTCTGGGCCCGTTGACGAATCCGGCATACGCTGACAACATGATGATGGGAGTCTTCCACCCCGACCTGGTCGGTATTCAAGTGCGGGTCTTGCAGAAGATGGGAGTCAAAAGGGCGCTCGTTGTCTGGGGACGCGACAATCTGGATGAAGTCTCGCTAGGGGCCAGTACCTTGATTGGCGAGCTCTCGGACGGCAAGGTGCGTGAATACGACATTCATCCGGAAGATTTCGGACTCAGAATGTACGCCAGTCGCAATTTTCAAGTGGCTAACGCGGAAGAATCGAAAAAAATCGTTCTGGATACGTTAAATAACAAACCGACACCCGCTTCGGACATTATCGCCTTAAATGCCGGGACTGCCCTGTACGCCGCCGGCAAAGCCGAATCGATTGCCGATGGGTTGGCCCGGGCACGTGCAGCGATCGAATCGGGTGCGGCCAGGATGAAACTGGACCAGTTTGTCGGTTTCACCCGATCGGTCAAACAACAGTAGGAAACCGCTATGTCCGATATTCTGAACACCATACTTGCCGTCAAAAAGACCGAAGTTTTTGGAGCGGCCCAAAAACAATCTTTAGCCGATTTACGGGCACAGATCGAAAATGATGACGGTGTAAAGCGGGAGCGGCGTGACTTTGAAGGGGCATTACGCCGGAAAATAGCGACAGGACAGGCAGCGGTTATTGCCGAAATCAAAAAGGCTTCACCGTCGAAAGGGGTGATCCGCGAAGCGTTTTATCCAGCCGAAATTGCGAAAAGCTATGAACGACATGGTGCCGCGTGTCTGTCGGTATTGACCGACAAATCGTTTTTCCAAGGCGCGCTCGGCTACCTGGTCGAGGCCAAACAGGCGTGTTCACTGCCGGTACTGCGTAAGGACTTCATCATCGATCCCTATCAAATCTATGAAGCGGCCGCATGGGGAGCGGACTGCATTCTTTTGATCGTTGCGGCACTGGAAGACACGCAACTGGCCGAACTCGAAGCGTGTGCGTTCGAGCTTGGCATGAACGTGCTGGTCGAAGTCCATGACAGAGCCGAGCTGGAAAGAGCACTAAGGCTTGAGACGGCTCTTTTGGGCATTAACAATCGCGACTTGAAAACCTTCAGAACGTCGATTCAGAACACACTTGATTTGTTGCCGGACTTGCCGGAGGAAAAACTGATTGTCACTGAATCGGGAATTCTTCAAAAAAAAGATGTCTCAAGGATGCGGCAGGCCGGTGTCCATGCCTTTCTGGTTGGAGAAGCTTTCATGCGAGCTGAAGAACCGGGAAAAGAACTGGCCAGGCTGTTTGCTTGACATCTCTTCCGGTCGTCGGCACTTTTGTGCAAAAGCCTGATCATTTTAAGCGTTTAAAGGGGAGAATGCAGCCAGCTTTCCCGGGCTTGCTTCATCTGTTCCGTTTCTTCTTTCGACAGAGTCAATATGAATTTGGGCGCTTGCTCGTCGGCAAGCATTACATCGAATTTCATCAATTCGTCACGCCTGAAAACAAAAGTCTCGACTGTCTCACCGACCCGGTAACGGGCCAACTGTTTTTCCAGATTAACGGACGGATTGTCCGCCGACACCCGTAAACCGTCGACAGCCAGCAACACGTCGCCGGCGGAAATGCCGGCCTGATGGGCTGCTCCCCCTTCGAATACATGCGTCACCACGCAATCGCTTCCCGAACGTTTGACCCGAATGTCGAGACCGGGTTTTACGATCTCGTTCATGTCGTTCATGGCAATACCGAACGCAGCGAACAGCTCGGGAAGCGGCAATTCATCGGTACCGTCAATGTACTTCCGGAAAAAATCCTGGAGTTGTAATCCACTGATTTCCTCAATCAGCCTTTCCGTTTCCGGCTCGGTCAAACCATTGTCGTTGCCTCGGTAGAAATCCCGGCCATAGCGTTGCCATAAAGCCCGCATGACGTCGTCAAGCGATTTGCTGTTCTGTGTGTTTAAACGGATCGTCAAGTCCAGTGCCAACGCCACCAGCGATCCCTTGGTGTAATAACTGACCAGGGCGTTCGGCGCATTTTCATCCTGCCGATAATATTTGATCCAGGCATCGAAACTCGCCTCGGCGACACTTTGCTTAAAGCGGCCCCGACTGCGCACGACATTGTTGATAGTCAGAGCGATCTGACCCAAGTAAGTACTTACATCAATCAGGCCACTCCGACGAATCATCAAATCGTCGTAATAGCTGGTGAATCCTTCGAACAACCATAAAAGCCGTGTGTACGTTTCCTGGCGCAAGTCGTAAGGAACGAAAACGGCCGGTTTGATTCTTTTGACGTTCCAGGTGTGGAAATATTCGTGGCTGCACAGCCCCAAAAACCGGAGATAGTCTTCACCAATATGCTGGGGTTGCCCGCTTGATAGGTCGTTTGTCGACGGCAGGGACTCTCGAGAACAGAGCAAAGCAGTAGAAGAGCGATGTTCGAGACCGCCATAACCGTTCTTGACGACCGTGATCAGGAAAACGTAACGCGATATCGGTGCCTTTTTCGCTTCCGGCTCGAAAAAAGCGATTTCAGTCTCGCCAATTTTCCTAAGATCGTTTTCCATCCGTTTCATGTCCAAGTGAGGCACCCGTCCGGTGACCGCGATTTCGTGTAACGTCCCGTACGCGTCGAATTGGCCGAGAATGAAGTCCCCTATCTCGACAGGACAATCGATCAGTTCATCGTAATCGGTTGCGATGTAAGTGCCGAAGCCGTAGCGTTTCGCTCCGTATTCTGGCAGCGCAGTCGCTACCCGCCAGGTTCGAGCCGCCGGATCGTCCGGTTTTTTGATGTCGACGATGTGTGCGCAGTCGTGCCGTCCCACTACTTCGAGAAACACACTGGAGCCATTGAAAAACGCGTGGGTTTTGTCCAGATGGGCCGAACGGACAGACAAATCCCAGGCGTAGACCTCGTATTCGAGGGAAAGCGGACCCCGGCAAGGTTCGGCTTGCCAGGAATGCTTGTCGAGTTTCTTCAGGGAAACGGACTCGCCTCGGCTGGTGGCCCGGATTTGCACGATGTGGCGGGCGAATTCACGGATCATGTAACTGCCCGGAATCCAGGCAGGAAGCCTGAAAAGCTGGCCGTTTCTGTCGGGTTCGTCAATCGTCAGCGTCACCCGGAAAAGATGAGCTGCCAGATCGAAAGCTTCGATGGAATAGTGAATGGATTGTGTCATTGTTGTGGACGGATCCTTAAATAAGCAGCCGTGATCTCTAAACAATA
>DBGFLV010000198.1:0-3694 GCA_048528425.1 Oxalobacter sp.
GTACGCTGGCTTTGCTAGCTGCCGGCATTCTCGGCGGTTGCAGCATGGCTCCGACTTATCTTCGGCCCGATGCACCGATCGAAAGCCAGTATCCCGGCAACACGAGTTCTTCTGCGACGACACCGGTTCCCGAAATCGGCTGGAACGAATTTTTCCACGAACCCCGGTTAAGAGCACTGATCGCTGCTGCAATCGAAAACAACCGTGACCTGCGCATTGCCGCCTTGCGCATTGAAGAAGCGCGTGCCCTGTACAACGTCCAGTGGGCAGATCGCCTGCCGACTTTCCAGGTCGAAGGGGACGCTTCCCGATCCAGAACGATTGGCGGGTTAGCGCCCACCGAAGGCATGGTGACACAGGGTAATTACCGTGTCGGACTTGGCATTGCCGCTTTCGAACTGGACTTCTTCGGCCGGGTAAGAAGTCTGACGGACGCCGCCCTGTCCCAATATCTGGCCACGGAAGAAGCACAACGTGCCGCCTACATCAGTTTGGTGTCCGAAGTCGCCAAAACCTATCTGACCGAGCGTGCCCAATCCAAGCAGATTGAACTGGCCCGACAGTCGTATGAATCCTACAAACATTCTTACGACCTGATGCGGAAACGCTACGAAGTCGGCGCCTCTTCCGCACTGGAACTCCGACAGTACGAAACGCTGATGCAATCGGCACTTGTTTCGCTTTCCGCCTTGCAACGGGAACGCGCTCAAACGGAAAACGCGCTAATTGTTTTAATCGGCGGCAAGCAGATCAAGGATTTGCCCCCGCCGCGCGATCTTTCCGAAGACGACATCATGCAAGACATTCCTGCGGGTCTACCGTCAGATCTGTTGACGAACCGTCCGGACATTCGGCAGTACGAACAGTTGCTGAAAGCGGCCAATGCCAACATCGGTGCCGCTCGGGCTGCCTTTTTCCCTCGCATCACCCTGACCGCTTTTGCCGGTACGGCCAGCTCCAGCCTGTCGGGACTTTTCGAGGGCGGTTCGGGTGCCTGGACCTTTCTGCCCGAGTTGACACTGCCGATTTTCGATGCAGGCCGTAACGTCGCCAATCTGGATGTGGCCGAAGCCCGCAAGAACATTGCTGTGGCCGAATATGAAAAAACCATTCAGGTGGCTTTCCGGGAAGTGGCCGACGCCTTAACAGCTCGGGATTGGTTGAACGAACAGGTCAAAGCACAGGCTGCTGTGCTGGTTTCCGAATCGGAACGGTTGAAATTGGCTGAAGCCCGTTATAACAACGGAATT
Source organism: Oxalobacter sp. (assembly GCA_048528425.1). Taxonomy (GTDB): domain Bacteria; phylum Pseudomonadota; class Gammaproteobacteria; order Burkholderiales; family Burkholderiaceae_D; genus Oxalobacter. The sequence goes on from DBGFLV010000198.1 coordinate 1,251, forward strand.
GCCAGTTCCCTGGAAGTGTTCGATGCACAAAGACAGCAATTCGCCGCAGAACAATCCCTGGTGGATGCGCGACTGTTGCGCCTGATCAATACGGTCGAATTATACCGGTCTTTGGGAGGCGGCCTGGTTCCTCCGGCCATGCCGGCTACGGATACGAAAGGCATGACACCGGCCTCGTCTGTCCAAGAGGGATAACGGCCGGGTTAAGACATACCGGTCTCGTTCCTTCCCTGCTTTATGACGGCACGGCTTACACAAGGGCCGTTTTTCTCCGGCAGCGACAGGATTAAATTGTCCTTTTTTTTAGTTATAATCAATTTGCCTTTTATTGATGCTGGCATTATCTTTTATAACCGGACTCGGTTAAAATTTTCGGCTGTAACGCTTTTGCCGTTCTTTGTATTTATTATTGCCGGTTTCAGCAATACTCACTTTTTTCATGTAAGATGTTTCAGCTGAAATCCACATTCATGATTGAACTGATCTGTTCCGGGCAACCGGATCAATTTGCCCGACGGGACAAATTTCTTTTTCAATGAACACTTCCCTCTCCTTCCGAGGACATTATGGCTAACAATATCAAAACTATCAGCGATGCTTCTTTTGAAGCGGACGTACTCAAATCGGACAAACCGGTTTTAGTCGATTTCTGGGCAGAATGGTGCGGCCCCTGCAAAATGGTGGCCCCCATCATCGACGAAGTCGCCGGAGAATACGCCGGCAAGCTCAATTTCGCGAAAATGGATGTCGACGCCAATCACGTCACCCCGGCCAAATTCGGTATCCGCGGCATTCCGACGTTGATTTTGTTCAAAAATGGCGCTATCGTTTCTCAAAAAGTAGGAGCCTTGAGCAAAAATCAATTAATGGCTTTCATTGACAGCAATATCTGATATCATCAGTCCTTGGCGGTAGACCATACCGCCATTCCAACATCGTCATCAGTCTCCTGCGACAACTCTCTTCTTGTTTTCTTTCTCTGGTTGTGAACCTTACGTTTTAAGATTATGCATTTATCCGAATTAAAGTCTCTGCACGTCTCCGCCCTGCTCGAAATGGCACTAAGCCTCGATATTGACAACGCCGCCCGTATGCGCAAACAGGAATTGATGTTTGCCATACTGAAGAAACGGGCCAAGGCAGGTGAACAAGTATACGGTGACGGTGCCCTGGAAATCCTGCCTGACGGTTTCGGTTTCCTGCGTTCTCCGGATGCCAGCTATATGGCTTCCACCGACGACATTTACATTTCTCCTTCCCAGATCAGACGTTTCAATCTGCACACCGGAGACTCCATCGAAGGCGAAGTCAGAACACCGAAAGACGGTGAACGTTATTTCGCGCTGGTCAAGGTCGATAAAGTGAACGGCGCTCCGCCGGAAGCGTCCAAACACCGGATGCTGTTTGAAAACCTGACTCCGCTACACCCGGACCAACCCCTGAAACTCGAACGAGACATCAGTGCCCAGGAAAACATTACCGGCCGTATCATCGACATGATCGCCCCCATCGGCAAAGGCCAGCGCGGTTTGCTGGTCGCTTCTCCCAAGTCTGGCAAAACCGTGATGCTGCAACACATGGCTCATGCCATCACCGCCAATCATCCCGACATTACCTTGTTCGTCCTGTTGATTGACGAACGCCCCGAAGAAGTGACCGAAATGCAGCGTTCCGTGCGGGGCGAAGTGGTGGCTTCCACATTCGACGAACCGGCAAGCCGCCATGTCCAAGTGGCTGAAATGGTGCTTGAAAAAGCCAAACGTCTGGTAGAAATGAAAAAGGACGTCGTCATTTTGCTTGACTCCATTACCCGTCTGGCACGTGCCTACAACACCGTTATTCCCGCATCGGGCAAAGTGCTGACCGGGGGGGTTGACGCCAATGCACTCCAGCGTCCGAAACGCTTTTTCGGAGCGGCCCGTAACGTGGAAGAAGGCGGTTCACTGACGATCATCGCCACGGCGCTGGTTGAAACCGGCAGCCGCATGGATGACGTCATCTATGAAGAATTTAAGGGCACCGGTAACATGGAAGTCCATCTGGAACGTCGTCTGGCTGAAAAACGCGTTTATCCAGCCATCAACCTGAATAAATCCGGCACTCGCCGTGAAGAACTGTTGATCAAACCGGATCAGCTGCAAAAAATCTGGATTCTCCGCAAACTGCTGTACGGTATGGATGAAATCGAAGCGATGGAATTCATTCTCGACAAGATGAAAGCCACGAAAAACAATGCCGACTTCTTCGATCTGATGCGTCGGGGCGGTTGAACCGGTTCCCCTGCCAAGCGGCTACCGGGTATCCAGGCGGACAACCGCTTTCTCTCCCTATTTTAGAAAAATCCGGTTTCCGCTTTTCCCGGTACCGGATGAAAACGTTTATTTTTTCGCTTGTCTCCCGAGCTGAACATTTATTGTAATTTCTGTTTCAACTGAAACGAAGTT
>DBGFLV010000199.1:0-5469 GCA_048528425.1 Oxalobacter sp.
ATTTTCAGGCCGTTGCGATTTAAGAGGCGTCCGATTTCACTCCAGTTTTCGCGCGGCCATTTTTTGGAGTCTCGGGAAGTGGCATGGAAAAAAACGGCGTAAGGCCTTGATGGTAGCCAGTCGGGTGCGGCGTCCGGTACGACCAATCCGAAATCCGGCGGCGTGTCGAGTGTGTAACCGAGTGCTTTCGCGACGATTTCACGACTTCGGGTTACGACGTGAATGTGTTTTTCAACCGAAATGCTTTGGTCGTGAAAAATCCGGGACAGCGGTTCGTAACTCGAGCCGTCGGTCTTGTGCGCCAGTCCGATTTTTTGGCCGTTTTTACCAGTTTTCGCCAATCCCATGATTACTCCGGTCTTGATCAGGCCTTGCGTGTCGAACACATAATCGTAAGGACGACTTTTCAAGCGGGCGACAAAGCGGGAAAATTCCCGGCGAGTCGGCGAAGAGAAAAGATTTTTCCGCCATCTTCTCAATGCAAAGGGGACGATGTCATTGATGTATCGGTTTTGCCGGACGAGTCCGGCATAGGCTTCTTCCACGACCCAGTCAATGATTGCTTCCGGATCATGTCGATAGATGTCGGCCAGAACCGGCAGAGTGTGAACCACATCGCCTAAAGAAGAAACCCGAACGATCAAAATGCGCATGTGTTATATGAAGAACAGGAAAAACTGAATTAAAGCACAATTCCGTTTTCGGTAATAATGCAAGCCAAGGGAATGTCGTTTTCTTCTGTGGTGAAGTCGGTTAACAGGCAGGAGTAGGCGATTCCGATCGTGTGCGTAGACGGATGACACGCCAGTGTCCGGTCGAAAAAACCACCGCCGTAACCCAGGCGGAATCGGTTTCGGGTGTAGCCGACACATGGAATCAACAGGGCTTCCGGCATTGTAACCGGTTCCTGTTTTTCCGGAACGGCGACTCCGTAAGTTCCTTCCACTAAAGGGTCTTCCGGCTTCCAGCGGACATATTGTAAAGGCAGGTCTTTTTCCCGAGTAACCGGTAATGAAAGCGGCACGTGTTTCGCCAACTCGGTGTAGAAGTCGTACAAATGCGGTTCGTTTCGGATGGGCAGATAAACGCCAAGCGATTTGAAGTCGTGCGACTCGAGATAACAGGCAACTTGGCGGCCGATTTTTCGATCAAAACAGGCACGGTCTTCATCTGTCAGCTGTTTGCGAAGGTCAAGAAGGGCACGCCGTAATTTTTTTTTGTTTTCGATTGCCGTTGACGGTTCACCGTGTCGGGTGTCGGGTACTGATGGTAAACTCATAAAAACGATCCATTTCGAATGAAAAGAGGAGGTCTTATGTCGGCCAGAATAAGGAGTCTATTTCTGCTGATTGTCACGTTTGCGTTTTTTTCTTGCGCAGAGGCCTCCGGCGCCCTGACAACTCCATCCGTGCAAGATGAAACGTTTAGGCAGCTGAAAGAGGCCGCGAAAAAAGAAGATTATTCACGCGCCACGCAACTGGCAGACAATCTGCGGAATTATCCGATTCCGTCCTATGTCGACTATTATCGGCTGAAATCAAATTTGCGCAACGCCAGTGAAGCCGACGTCGAGGTTTATCTAGCGAAGTATCCGGGAAGTGCCATCGCCGATCGGTTGAGAAACGATTGGCTGTTGATTCAGGGAAAGGAACGGAACTGGGCCGGCTTCGATAAACATTATCCTTTTTTTGAGCTGAATGACGATATGCAGGTCAAATGTTACAGCCTGATGTCGAAACTGAGCAAGGGAGAAAACACGACGAAAGAAGCGCGTCGGTTACTGACGACACCCAAGAAATACGGTGAAGCGTGTTATGCGCTGATTGCCGACATGGCAGAGAAAAGACAATTTGGCGATGACGACGTCTGGTACCAGAGCCGGCTTGCACTGGAAAACAATCTGGCCGGATTGGCTTCCCGGATCGCCGCACTGTCGGGTGCTTCGAAAGTGGAGGTGACCAAGGCACTGGAATTGCCGGCATCGGTTTTGAGCCGGGGGCCTGGAGCAGACCGGGTTTCGCATGAAATTTACTTGCTGGCGCTGGGAAAGACCGCCAAAAAAGACCGTGCACAAGCGGTACGTTACTTGAATGACGCAGCTTCTTCACTAAGCAGGCGCGAACAGGCTATTGGTTGGTCTTTGATTGCATTGCCTGCTTCCATCGCGCTCTCGCCCGATGCCCTGGAATACTGGAACAAAGCGTCCGGCGCGCTCCTTTCTCCTTACGCCCATGAATGGAAAGTCCGAACGGCTTTGCGCCGCGAAAACTGGCCACTAGTTTATGAGTGGATTAACCAAATGCCCGTCGCATTGCAAAAAGAACCAGCCTGGATTTATTGGAAAGGACGAGCCTTGCTGGCGCTGGGTCAACGGGAAAGGGCACGTAAGCTGTTTGCGTCCATTGCAGATCAGTATCATTTTTATGGTCAGTTGGCGTCGGAAGAGCTGGGTCGACAAATCAGCGTCCGCGCTAAGCGCCCACCTCTCCCGGAAGCGGAAATGGCGGCCGTGTCCGGCAACCCCGGTTTTCAGCTGGCCAGGAAATTTTTCGACATGAACTGGCGATTCGAAGGCATTCGCGAGTGGAACTGGCAATTACGAAAAATGAATGAACGCCAGCTATTGGCCGCTGCTGAATACGCTAGAGAAGTCGATTTGTTGGACAGGATGGTCAATACTTCCGACAGAACCCGTGTGGAAGTGGATTTTACCCAGCGTTTTCCCGCGCCTTACCGGGAAAAAGTTCGGGCCGCGACGCAAGACCTCGGTCTGGACATGGCATGGACATACGGTTTGGTCAGGCAGGAATCGCGTTTCGTCATGAATGCCCGATCTGCGGTAGGCGCATCGGGACTGATGCAAGTGATGCCGGCTACGGCAAAATACGTCGCGAAAAAGATCGGTTTATCGGCGTATCAGCCCGGAAAGATCAACAGTCTTGACACCAATATTTTGTTGGGGACGAATTATTTAAATATAGTATTGAAAGACCTGGAAGGATCGCAGGTTCTGGCTACCGCAGCCTACAATGCGGGGCCGCGACGACCGAAAACCTGGCGCTCGACGTTGACCCGGACGGTGGACGGTGCCATCTTTGCGGAAACCATTCCCTTCACCGAAACGCGCAATTACGTCAAGAACGTGATGTCAAACGCGACGTATTATGCCGCACTCTTCGAAAAGCAACCCCAGTCGCTGAAAAAACGGCTCGGTCACGTGACTCCATGAAAAAACCGAAAACCATATATAATTTAAGAGATTAAGAAGAAAAAACACCATGTGGCCGGCAAAGGCGAAAAGCAGGTGAAACAACTGTTCCGGAGAAGTTGAAATTGTCCGGAAGTGACTTTAGAAAACAGTCGGACTTATGAAAATATACACCGTTGGCGGAGCGGTAAGAGATACTGTCATGGGGTTGCCGGTACACGACCGGGATTACGTGGTAGTGGGCTCTACCGTCGAAGAAATGCTGTCTTTGGGATTCAAACCGGTAGGAAAAGATTTCCCGGTTTTTCTGCATCCCGAAACGAAACAGGAATATGCGTTGGCAAGAACGGAAAGAAAGGTGGCGCCCGGTTACAGGGGGTTTGTTTTTCACGCTTCTCCCGATGTGACGCTAGAAGAAGACTTGTTGCGTCGCGATTTGACGATCAATGCTATGGCCCTGTCGGAAGAAGGCGAACTGATCGATCCGTTCGGTGGACAACAGGACATCGAAAAGAAAGTTTTCCGGCACGTTTCGAAAGCCTTTAGCGAAGATCCTGTTCGGATTTTGCGGTTGGCCCGCTTCGCTGCTCGTTTCACGGATTTTACGGTGGCGTCGGAAACGATGGAACTAATGAAAAGTATGGTGGCGTCCGGTGAAGTCGATGCCCTGGTTCCCGAAAGAGTCTGGAAAGAGTTGTCTCAAGGGTTGATGGAAAAGAAACCGTCACGCATGATCATGATCCTGCATGAATGCGGTGCGCTGGCCAGGATATTTCCGGAGATCGAGGCGCTGTGGAATGTTCCGCAACCGGAAAAATACCATCCCGAAATTTATGCAGGGCTTCATACCTTGCTGGCGCTGGATTACGCGGCTGGAAAAAACTATCCTTTGACCGTTCGCTTTTCCGTCTTGTTGCACGATCTGGGGAAAGGGACCACGCCGCCGAACCAGTGGCCTCATCACCGTGCGCATGAAGAGCGCGGTGCCGCACTTGTGGATAACGTTTGTCGTCGTTTGCATGTGTCGAATATGTATAGGGACATTGCCGTCATGACCGCCAGAGAACACGGCAATATCCGGCGCAGCACGGAATTGCGTGCCAAGACTGCCGTTATGGTGCTGGAGCGTTGTGACGCTTTTCGCCGTCCGGAGCGTTTTATTGATGTCATCAACGCTACCGAATGTGATCTTAGAGGACGCAAGTCCGACAAGGTCAGTTTCGAAGATATTCCCTTTCCCCAGCGCGATTACTGGATGATGGTGTTGAATGCCGCCAAAAGCATTGACGCTGCCGCCATTATTCAGTCTATGGATGACGCCTCGGAAGAAATTCCGCGTGCGTTGCACAATGCCCGTGCTGATGCCGCAGCCGATGCCGTCAATGCCATGCGGTTCGGTCCGATCAAAAAGATCGAAGTCGGCAAGAAACAGGCGACACCATAGTGTCGTTGGGATGAATCCGCTTCCGGGTCCTCGTCCGGGTGCCATGAAAGGGTGGGAAAGCGCTTATGGAAGATCGGCCTGTTGTTTTCATCAAAGAGCTCTCCGAGCGGGATCGTCCTTTCATGGTAAATCATTTTCTTGGTTTGAGTCCGGCCGACCGACGTTTGCGTTTTGGAGCCGTGTTGCCGGATGAAGCGGTTATCCGCTATGTCAACAATATTGATTTTTCCCGGGATACCGTTTTCGGTGTTTATGAAAGGACGTACAACCTGGTCGGAGTCGGTCATCTGGCCTTTTCCGATCCGGCGACGCTACCGGCACTGGAAGGCCAACGTGCCGGTTGTGTCGCCGAATTCGGTGTTTCTGTCTCGGCACCGATGCGGCGGAAAAATGTTGGAACAAAGCTGTTCGACAGAGCGGCTGTCCATTGCCGGAACCATCATGTTGATACGCTCTACATTCATTGCCTGGCGTCAAACAAGCCCATGTTGTGCATTGCCGAAAAAGCCGGCATGGACATTCACAAGGATCGTGGCGAAGTCGACGGCTATCTTCGGTTGCCCAGTTCCGACAGGGAAAGTCTTCGGCAGGAGCACGCAAAGGAGAGAGCTACCTCGGAATTACACCGTGCGTGGGAAGAGGCGGAAGGTGACGCCCCGGCTCAAAAAAATCGTTTCGACCGATAGGTGGATCACACACCAAGTATCTGAAGAAGATAAGGCGTCAGTACACCGGTCAGTGTGCCGTTGATGATCAGGCCGAGACTGGAATAAACGCCCAGTTTGACGTTTTTTTCCATCGCATGCGATGTACCGAC
>DBGFLV010000200.1:0-7113 GCA_048528425.1 Oxalobacter sp.
CATATTTGCTGGCGACTCGCAAACGCGCTCCCTGGCGGATGGCTTTTTCATAGTCGAAGCCTTGCCGTACCGCCACGGACAGGCGACATTTCGCGATCTGCAAGTCGATGGGCTGGTAAAGTCCGGTACTGCCGTTTTCTTGCAAAACGTCTTTCCCGGCCACACCGAAGTCGGCCGCTCCGTACTGGACGTAAGTAGGTACATCAGTTGCCCGGACGATAATCACGCGAACCTGAGGCTGGTTAGTCGGCAAAATCAGTTTGCGGGACGTTTCCGGGTCTTCAAGAACCGTAATGCCCGCCTCTTTCAAAAGCGGGATAGTTTCCTCGAAAATCCGCCCTTTCGAGAGCGCGAGAATAAGTTCCTGTGATGGTTTTTCTACTGTCGGGTTCATTGTTTGACTCGTTTAATATCGGCACCTACTGCAGTCAGTTTCACTTCCATCTGATCGTATCCCCGATCGAGGTGATAAATCCGGTGCACCTGCGTTTCTCCATGGGCGGCCAACCCGGCGATGACCAGAGAAGCGGAAGCCCGCAAATCGGTTGCCATGACCGGTGCCCCGATCAATTTGTCCACGCCCGAGATGAAAGCAGTATTGCCTTCCGTCTTGATTCGGGCACCCAGACGATTCAATTCCTGCACATGCATGAACCGGTTTTCGAAAATGGTTTCGATGACGTGACTCGCTTCGCCTGCAAGCGTATTGACCGCCATGAACTGGGCTTGCATATCCGTTGGAAAACCGGGATATTCCGTCGTCCGGAAATTGACTCCTTTGGGACGCTTGTCCATTTTGATGCGGATCCAATCGGAACCGGTGGCAATGTCGGCCCCCATTTCACGGATTTTGCTTAAAGCGGATTCCAGTATATTATCGCGCGTTTTGGTCAGCGTGACATCGCCTCCTGTTGCGGCCACAGCGCACAGGAACGTTCCGGTCTCTATACGGTCGGGAATGACTTCGTGTCGGGCACCATGCAGTCGCTCCACACCATGGATGACCAGACGATCGGTGCCGATTCCGTGGATTTGGGCACCCATTTTAACAAGAAGATGGGCCAGATCGGTCACTTCGGGTTCGCGGGCGGCATTTTTGATAATCGTTTCGCCTTCCGCGAGCGTGGCGGCCATCAGTAGGTTCTCCGTTCCCGTTACTGTGACCATATCCGTCACAATGCGGGCGCCTTTCAGTTTTTTGGCTTTGGCGTAAATGTAACCTGCTCTGATGTCGACTTCGGCCCCCAGCGCACGCAGACCCTTGATGTGTTGTTCTACCGGACGCGAACCGATGGCACAACCGCCAGGCAACGATACTTTGGCTTCCCCGAACCGGGCCACCAGCGGACACAAAACCAAAATGGCGGCTCGCATAGTTTTCACTAAATCGTACGGCGCATTGAAATGGTTGACGGTACTCCCGTTCAGAATGGTTTTTTCCGCGTCTTTCCGCACCGTAACGCCCATTTGTTGCAACAGGGCCAGCATGGTCTGAACATCTTTCAGGTGCGGTACGTTAGTCAGCTCGATATCGTCAGCGGTCAAAAGACTGGTACACAGGATGGGCAAAGCGGCGTTTTTCGCGCCTGAAATCGAAATCTCGCCGTAAAGGCGGTTGCCACCATTAATGATTAACTTGTCCATTTAACGATCTTGAATGTCGACAGTGTCACCTTGCAAAAAGCAATGACGCCGTGTGTCCGGAATGCTCTGTAAAAAGATTAAAAACGCAATTTATATCCTTTTTGCAATAAATGCACGGCTAAAATCGCCAAAAAAACAAAAAAGATACTAACGATTGCGCAACTCGTCCAGGGGTTGATGTCGGAATACCCGAAAAAGCCGTAGCGGAAACCGTCGACTAGGTAAAAAAACGGGTTGAATTCGGAAACGCTTTGCCAAAAAGGTGGCAGAGAATGAATGGAATAAAAGACACCCGAAAGAAAAGTGGCCGGCATGATAAGAAAGTTCTGAAAGCTGGCAAGCTGATCGTATTTGTCGGCCCAGATCCCGGCAATGATGCCCATCGTAGCTAAAATAGCCGATCCCAGAAAGGCGAAGAAGCCGATCCAGATCGGTGAATGGAACGTTGGATGGGCGAACCAGACCGTAATGGCAAAAACGCCGATACCGACAATTAGACCTCTTACAACAGCGGCCAGCATGTAAGCCAGATACAATTCCCAGTGCGAAACGGGAGAAAGCAAAATGAAGACGAGACTGCCGTTGATTTTGGACTGGATCAGTGAAGAAGACGAGTTGGCAAACGAATTTTGCAAAACACTCATCATCACCAGGCCCGGCACCAGAAAAGTCGTGTATCCAACACCGGGGTAAACCTGCACGTAGTCTTCCAGAGCGTGCCCGAAAATCAACAGATAAAGCAACGCCGTGACAATGGGCGCCGTAATCGTCTGTGTTGCGACTTTCCAGAAACGCAACACTTCTTTGTAAAACAGAGTTTGAAAAGTGATGGCGAACACGTCAGTTTCTTTGTTTGTCCATGATTTGTAAAAACACGTCTTCCAGATCGGGTTGTTTAAATTGCAGATCGTTGATGGCGATATGATGCTGCCGCAATTCGGAAAGGATTTTTTCGATATCGGTGAAGTGAGTGATCTTAAGCGTCCAGGTCGAGGTAGCGTGGCCGACGTCGCATTGTGAAATCAGAGGTTTTAACGAATCGGGTAGATCGGAATGGTCGAGCTGGAGAATCAATTGCGACTCGGAAACACGGTGAAGAAGAGCTTCTGTCGTATCCAGCGCAACGACGGTACCGTTTTTCAACATAGCGATCCGATCGCACCACGTTTGCGCTTCTTCAAGATAATGGGTGGTCAACACGATGGTATGCCCTTCCCGGTTCAGCCGACCGATGAATTGCCACAATGTCTGGCGCAGTTCTACGTCGACCCCGGCCGTAGGTTCGTCCAGCACAATAACCGGTGGTTTATGTACCAGCGCCTGGGCGACAAGAACACGGCGCTTCATGCCGCCCGACAAAGCCCGCATGTTAACATCTGCCTTGTCGCTCAAGTCGAGATTGGCCATCACTTCGTCAATCCAGTCATCGTTCTTTTTCAGTCCGAAATAACCGGACTGGAGCCGCAACGTTTCCCGTACGGTGAAAAAAGGATCGAAAACGAGTTCCTGGGGAACGACGCCCAGCTTTTTTCGGGCTGCTTGATAATCGGTCACCACGTCGTGTCCCAGAATACGGATATGGCCCGAGTCGGCACGCACCAGCCCTGCCATGATGGAAATCAACGTGGTTTTGCCGGCTCCATTGGGACCCAGCAACCCGAAAAATTCGCCCGCTTCAATGTTGAAATTGATGTCTTTTAACGCGTGCAAGTTCCGGTAGCTTTTGTTGATCCGTTGAATGTCAATGGCGTTCATACAGGAGAAACAGTAAACTTGCCTGCCCGAATCGGACAGTCGGGGAAACACGGCAAAAAGCCTCTATCACGAGAGCGGACGACCTGAAAAACACGACTAAGACAAGACCAGCAGGTCGCTCACACCGTAGAGAGAAGCAAGACTGATCAAACTTTCCGGCGCATTGATAAATCGAAGCGATGAATGACTCTGTTCTGCCGCACGCTGCCACGCCAGGAAAACAGCAAGACTTGCCGAATCGACCTGGGCCAACGCTTTCAGATCACATTCCCGTTTTCCCTGAGCAATCGCTTTCAGCCCTTCAGCAAGACCGGCCTTGGCATTGGAAAAGTTCAGCGATGAAACAGTGAAGGACATGGATGGCTCGCTTTCCGGTACGTTAACGGGTAACTTTGCCCCCGGCGGCCAGTTGCTTGTTCTTTTGGGCCAACATCTGAATCAGTCCGTCGATTCCTGAACGGCCGATTTCGCTGGAAAAAGTGCCTTTGTAAGTTTCGACGAGCCAGGCGCCCATGACGTTAACGTCATAGATTTTCCAGCCGTTGTCGGTTTTTTCCATCCGGTAACTTAGTTCGATCGGATCACCACCACGCGGCTGAACGATACGCGAATAAACGACCGTTTCCGTTGCGTCCGGTGCCATGCGAAGCGGTTTAAATTCAAGCCGTTGGTTGTCGACTTTGGACATCGCGTTGGAATAGGTATAGACCAACAGGTCGCGAAACTCCTTGGTCAGCTGTTCTTTCTGGGCCGGTGTGGCTTGACGCCAGTAACGACCGGCTGCCAGGGAAGTCATGCGCTGGAAGTCGACGTAAGGGAAAATCTTGTTTTCAACCAGTGTGTAAATCTGTCTCTGGTTACCTTGCTTGATTTCCTTATTGGACTTGGCCGCATTCAGAACTTCGGTACTGATACGCTTGATCAATGCGTCAGGCGCTTCTGTCGCAGCGCCGGCGCCCGTGGATAAACCCAACAGGCAAAAAGCGGTTAAAAAGACCATCCATTGTTTGAAGATTTTCATTTTCGTCTGTAAAAAAAATTGATGATTAGTCAGCAGGAACTCCTGACCTGTTTTCGTCGGGGGAAACACTTTGCGTCACTTCTTCCGGCTTGGCGGTGCCGCTAGCAGGCTTGTCGCTTGCACTGCCCAAGTCTTCTGACCCCTTTTCAGCGCTTTCCGTTCCCGACTTTTTCAAAACGACCGATTCGGGTTTGATGAACGGTTCGGATGCGGAGACTTCAACCCATTCATCGTCGCTACCATCCTTACTGTGAACCTGTCTGTAGCGCCGTTGCAGGAAGGCGTCACGCATGAATTCGTATTTGTCCAGAGCTGCATCGTCAATTAGAGACGAAGCGTCCAGTAGGGCAGCGCGATAATTGACCGCCCTGACGATAATCCCGGCATTGCGCAAGCGAATGTTATCAACGTAAGTCCAGGGATCGCCGTACCATTCCGCAGGCAATGCGATGGTATCCCGCAAAGTGGACGGCCCCAGAATGGGAAGAACGACGTATGGGCCCGCTTCCATTCCCCACACTCCCAGCGTTTGTCCGAAATCGGCATGGTGTTTTTGCAACTTGAGATTGGACGCTACGTCGATAACACCCCCCAAGCCGAAAATCGTATTGACCGTCACCCGGGTGACGTCGGAGAGTCCCTTTTCTCCTTCACCCTGCAAAAAGTTGTTGAAGGCCGTCCAGACGTCGGCAATGTTGCCGAAGAAATTGGTCACCCCGGTCTGGACGATGTCCGGAAGTATGTTTTTGTAAATAGTCGCAGCCGGTTTGAACGCCACGTTGTCAAATGCCTCATTGACTGTAAACATGACGCGGTTGTAGTTTTCGAACGGATCGTTGGGATTTTTAGTCGCACACCCCGTCGTGAGGAGCGCGGCGACTGCCAGGGCAGCGGCAGGTTTTGCCAGGTGTTTCAAACGGCTCATAGCATTCCTTTTATTCTGCGGCTTTGCTGTAAATAAATTGACTGATCAGATTTTCCAAAACGATGGCAGACTGCGTCATTTTGATCTGGTCACCGGCTGCCAGAACGGCTTCGTCGCCACCTGGTTCAAGACCGACGTACTGCTCGCCGAGCAAACCGGACGTCAGGATTTTCGCGCTGCTGTCTTTCGGAAACTTGTAGCGTTCCTGGAGCTGAAGCGTGACCAATGCCCGATAATCCTGATCGTCGAAAGTAATGTCCCCAACTCTTCCGACCACGACGCCGGCACTTTTAACCGGTGCACGCGGTTTCAGTCCCCCGATGTTGTCGAAACGTGATGAAACGGTATAGGTCTTTTCAAACGAAAACGAACTCATGTTTCCTGCTTTCAGGGCAAGAAACATCAATGCGACGGCACCGAGCAATACGAAAAGACCGACCCAAATATCCAATGGTTTGCGCTGCATGAGCTGACCCTTTATCAATGCATCCGCTCTTTCGTCAAAACTTATTATAAGGTTGATTTCGTCAAGACCGAAAGACGGGATTCAAAATTAATTAAACATTAAGGCTGTCATGATGAAATCCAGCCACAAAACGAGCAAAGATGAATAAACGACAGTGCGGGTTGTCGCACTGGAAACGCCTTCCGGAGTAGGGCGTGATTCGTATCCCTGAAAAAGCGCCATGAACGTGACTGCAAAACCGAAGACCAGGCTTTTGACGACACCGTTGCCGATATCGTTCCAGACGTCGACGCCTTCTTGCATCTGCGACCAGAAAGCGCCGTCGTCCACGCCGATCAACAAGACACCGACCACGTATCCGCCGATTACACCGGCCGCACTGAAAATGGTGGCCAGTATCGGCATGGAAACGACGCCTGCCCAAAACCGTGGCGCGAGAATGCGTTTGATGGGGTTGACCGCCATCATGTCCATCGCCGAGAGCTGTTCGCCTGCCTTCATTAGGCCGATTTCCGCCGTCAGGGACGTCCCTGCTCTGCCGGCATAAAGCAATGCGGTCACGACAGGTCCCAGTTCACGCGTCAACGCCAGGGCGACCAGAACGCCCAGTGCCTGTTCCGAGCCGTACCGGACTAGGATGTAATACCCCTGAAGGCCCAGTACGAAACCGACGAACAACCCGGATACTCCGATAATGATCAACGACTTGTTGCCGATGAAGAAAACCTGGTCTGTAATCAGACGCGGACGTTTCAGAACAGACGGAAGTGAGCGAATCAGAGATAGAAAAAGGCGTGTGGCGTAACCGATGTCGTTGATGGATTTACGGGTTTTAAATCCCAGATTGCTAACGAAATTACTCATGATACTTTCTCCATTCCCAGATCAACCGCCATAGAGGGACCGGGATAATGGAAAGGTACGGGGCCGTCTGCTTCGGCGTGAACGAACTGGTAGACGTAGGGGTCATCGGATGCCATCATTTCTGCCGGTGTGCCGTGAGCGACAATTTTTCCCGAAGAAATGAAATAAACGTAGTCGGCAATGGAAAAGGATTCTGTCACGTCGTGCGAGACCAGAACGGATGTCGAATGAAGCGCATCGTTTAGTTTGCGTATCAAATTGGCGGTAACTCCCATCGAAATGGGATCCAGACCGGCAAAAGGTTCATCGTATAAAATCAGTTGGGGATCCAAAGCGATGGCACGTGCCAGCGCGACACGCCGGGCCATGCCGCCTGAGATTTCACTCGGTTCCAGCCGGGCGGCATTGCGTAGACCAACGGCGTTTAACTTCATCAAA
>DBGFLV010000201.1:0-9353 GCA_048528425.1 Oxalobacter sp.
TGAAATCGAACAAATCGCGAAAGAAAGTCCCCTGACCGAAGTGGACGTTGCCCGCCAAGCCATTGAGCTGACGAAAAACGCTTTCGACAATCCCGACTCGGATGAACGGGCCAAACACGTCGGCTTTTATCTGGTCGACAAAGGACGGCCCGAACTGGAAAACGCCGTCCGAATGAAAAAGACGCGGCTGGAAAAATGGATGGAATCGAAAGTCTGTTCCCCCGTTTTCGCCTATCTGGGCGCTTTCGTCATATTGACTGGATTTCTGTCGGCCGTGATGGTCTTCGGCACCAACGTCGAGCATTTGCCGACCTGGCTTGGTATCGTGACGGCTTTTGCGACCCTTGTGGCGTCCAGCCAGCTGGTACTGTCGTTCATCAATTGGTTTTCAGCTTTTCCCACCACGTCAGAACCCCTGCCGAAAATGGACTTTACGAAAGGGATTCCCGAAGGTCACGATACGCTGGTTGTCGTGCCCTCCATGCTGATTTCCGAAAAACAGATTGAAAAACTGTGCGATTCGCTCGAAGTCCATTACCTAGCTAATCGAGATAAAAGACTGAAATTTTGTCTTTTAACCGACTTTACGGACGCCGATACGGAAACGACGCACGAAGACGCTGCCCTAGTCGACCGTTTAACCCGACTGATCAATGAACTGAACGGAAAACACGCCCGTGATGGTAAAGGACCGTTTCTGGCGCTGAACCGGCCACGCCGCTGGAATGCCAGCGAAAGAAAATGGATCGGTTATGAACGCAAAAGAGGAAAACTCGAAGAACTCAACCGGTTTTTGAGAGGACACGACGAGAACGATTTCACGGTCAAAGTCGGTAATGTCGACGACCTTCAGGCAACCCGGTACGTCATTACCCTGGATAGTGACACCCATTTATTACGCGATTCGGCAAGACAATTCGTCGGTGCCATGGCGCATCCCCTGAACCGGCCGCGCTACGATACGAAAAAAGACCGGGTCGTTGAAGGTTACGGCATTTTGCAACCCCGTATCACGACCAGTTTACCGGCAGCCAACGCTTCTCTGTATGAAAAGCTGTGCAGTGGAGACGCCGGAATCGACCCTTATACCCGGACGGTTTCCGACGTGTATCAAGATGTTTTCGGTGAAGGTTCGTTCATTGGCAAGGGCATCTACGACGTCGATGCCGTTTATCAGGCGTTAAATGCCCGACTTCCCGAAAACAGCGTTTTAAGTCACGATCTTCTGGAAGGCTGTTATGCCCGCTCCGGACTGTTGAGTGACGGGCAACTCTACGAACAGTATCCTTCCAGTTATCTGGCCGACGTCAAACGTCGCCATCGCTGGATTCGGGGAGACTGGCAGCTGCTCAAATGGTTGTTTGCCTTCGTACCGGATGCCAGGCCCGAAAACAGAACGGGTAAACAACGCAACCCGTTGACCCTTTTGTCCCGCTGGAAATTGTTCGACAATTTAAGGCGCAGTCTGTTTGCACCTGCTGTCGCTTTCCTGTTTTTCGCCAGCTGGACGGTTTTTCGTCCGATATGGGCGTGGATGCTGTTTTTGCTGTCGCTTTTCTTCCTGTCGCCGGTTCTTGCCGGCCTGCGTGAACTGGTTTCTAAAGGAACGGACATTTCTCTAAAGCAGCATCTCTCTGCTGTTTCCCACACCGTCTCACAGCAGTTCGCCAACGGCTTGCTTGCGCTGGTCACGACCATTCATGAAGCCTGGTATTCGCTGGACGCCATCGTCCGGACTCTTTGGAGAACCTTCTTTTCCCGACGCCATTTGCTGGAGTGGGTACCGTCTGCCATGACCAATCAGGACGAATGCAGCGTTTCGGCCTACTTCCGCAACATGTGGTTTTCTCCGGCCTATGCCGTAGCCCTGGCGCTTGCTGTATCGACCCTTCGGCCGGAGGTTTTCGTTTTTGCCAGCCCTTTCATTTTCATCTGGCTGATCGCGCCGGTCGTCGCCTGGAAGATCAGTTTGCCTTCTGTCATCGAAGTCAAAGAACTGACCGACCGTCAAAAACTGTTCCTCCGGAAACTCTCCCGTCAAATCTGGTCGTTTTTCGACGCCTACGCCGGTGCAGAAGACAACTGGCTTCCTCCGGACAACATCCAGCAAATGCCGACTTTTTCTTCGGCAGCCGACAAACTGCAAATTGACGACAACACGCCGAAAAAGCCGGAAATCGTCGTGGCACACCGGACTTCGCCCACCAACATCGGTCTGGCCCTTCTAGCTTACCTGGCGGCCAACGACTTCGGTTACATTCCGGCAAACCAGTTGATTACTCGTCTTTTCAACACCTTCGGCACCCTGGAAAAGCTCGAACGCTACCGTGGACATTTTTACAACTGGTACGATACGAAAACCTTACAACCCCTGCAAAATCCGATCTATATTTCATCCGTCGACAGCGGCAATTTTGCCGGTCATCTTCTGACGCTGAAAGCCGGTCTTGCCGAACAGAAAAACCGGCCCGCCTTGACCGGACGTTTTGCCGAGAGCTTGCGCGACACGCTTGAATTGCTGAAAGATGAAGGAGGCAACCGCTACCGCGCACACATCGCCGAACTTGACAAAAAACTGACGGAATTCGAAAAACAAGTAAGCCCAACCCTCAAACAACGCTACGATGTGTTGAATGACCTGGTCGCTACCCTGACCAGTCTTGTTTCCGTTACGCAAAAGGATACCGGTTCAGACGCCAGCTTCTGGAGCAACGCCCTGCTTAGCCAGTGCAACCAGCAACTGGATGAAATGGCCAGTTTGGTCCCCTGGGTGTCGTTGCCATCCTGGCGTGAAAACCCTGATCTTGTTCCGGGTTTAAACGAAGTCATGTCGCTTCAGCCGCTTTCCGAACTGCCGGAACGGCTCTTCGCTTCTTTTGAATCCCTGAATAAAACCGCTTCCGAAAAAGAACAGGAACTCCTCAGGGAACTGTCCGAACGGGTTGACCTGGCCGGCAAGGAGGCCCGGAAACGGCTGGATGCATTCAGTGAGCTGATCCGCCGGATCGACGATTTTGCCCAGATGGACTTTACCTTCCTGTATGACCCTTCAACGCATTTACTTTCCATCGGTTACAACATTACTGACCGCCGACTTGACAACAGTTATTACGATCTGCTCGCTTCGGAAGCCCGACTGACCAGCTTCGTCGCCATTGCATTGGGACAGATTCCACAAGAAAACTGGTTTGCCCTGGGCCGTATGATGACCGTCATCGGCGGTGATCCGATTCTTCTCTCGTGGAGCGGATCAATGTTTGAATACCTGATGCCGCATTTGGTCATGCCGAGTTTTGAAAATACGTTGCTTGATCAAACACACAAGGCTGCCGTCTGGCAACAGAAAAGCTACGGAAAAAAACGTGGCGTTCCATGGGGTATTTCAGAGTCGGCCTATTACGCTTTTGACGCCCGGCTGAACTATCAATACCGGGCCTTCGGGGTACCGGGCCTGGGCCTGAAACGGGGTCTTGCCGACGATCTGGTCATCGCTCCCTACGCCACCATGCTGGCGGTCATGGTCGAACCTGAAATGGCGTGTGAAAATTTGATGGAACTGGAGGACAAGGGGTTCTCCGGCCAATACGGACTTTTCGAAGCCATCGACTACACACAGGCCCGTCTGACCCGTGGCCAGCAATACGCCGTTGTCCAGTCCTACATGGCGCATCATCAAGGCATGAGTTTTCTGGCTTTGCAATCGTATCTTCTTGACCAACCGATGCAAAAACGCTTCGAATCTGACCCCTGGTTCCAGGCAACACTGCCTTTGCTTCACGAAAAAATCCCCAAAACCATCGCTTATTTTGAACGGGCGCCTAATCTGGCCAAGACACAGATGGCGTCGATTCCGGCCGAAATGCCAACCCGGGTATACACGACACCCGACACGCGCATTCCCGAAGTCCAGTTACTCTCGAACAGTTCGTACCACGTCATGGTCACCAATTCCGGTGGCGGTTACAGCCATTGGAAAGACTATGCCGTCACCCGCTGGAAACCGGACACCACACAGGACAACTGGGGAACCTTTTTTTACCTGCGTGATCTGGAAGACGGTGACTTCTGGTCTACGGCTTACCAGCCCGTCAGAAAACCGCTCGGCCAATACGAAACCGTTTTTTCGGAAGGACGCGCCGAATATCGTTCCATGATCAACGGTATCGAAACGCATTGCGAAGTCGTCGTCTCGCCCGAAGACGATATCGAACTGCGGCGACACAAAATCACGAACCGCTCGCCCAAGGCCCGCACCCTCGAACTGACGACTTATTCGGAAACGGTGATCGCTTCTCCGGTAGCCGATTTGTCCCATCCTGCCTTTTCAAAGCTTTTCGTCCAGACTGAAATTATTCCTGAATTCCATGCGATCATCAGTACGCGCCGCCCCCGTTTCGCCGAGGAAAAACCACCTCACGCTTTCAGTATGCTGGTAATACATGATCGCGAGAATCCGGCGGTTTCCTACGAAACCGATCGTCTCAAATTCCTGGGCCGCATGAATACGCCCCGCTCACCAGTTGCTTTGACGGGCCGTGAACCGCTTTCAGGCAGTCAAGGTTCAGTGCTGGATCCGATTTCATCGCTGCGCTGCCAGCTGGTTTTGCAACCGGAAGAGTCAGTGGTAATTGATTATGTCGCCGGCATGACTCACGACCGGGAACAGTGTCTGCATCTTATGGATAAATACGACGATCGCTATTTGGCCGACCGGGTTTTCGAAATGGCCTGGACGCACAATCAGGCGTTTTTGCACCAGTTAAACGCTGACGAATCCGATTCGCAGCTTTATGCCCGGTTGGCCGGATCGATCCTGTATCCGAATCCGGCTTACCGTGCGGACAGCGCTGTCTTGTCCAAAAACAGCCGTGGCCAGTCCGGTCTCTGGGGCTATGCGTTGTCTGGCGATCTGCCGATCGTATTGATCAAGATTCATGCCCAGGAAAATCTCGACATGGTCCGGCAAATGATACAAGCCCATGCCTACTGGCACATGAAAGGGTTGAAAGTCGATCTGGTTATCTGGAACGAAGATTACGCCGGGTACCGCCAAGTGCTTCAGGAACAAATCATGGGATTGATTTCATCGACCCATCTGGCCAATGAACTGAATCAGTCAGGCGGTATTTTCGTCCGGCAGACGGAACAGATTTCGTCTGAGGACCGCATCCTCATTTCATCGGTGGCCCGTATCATCATTTCCGACACGGACGGCCCGCTGGCACTCCAGATCAAACGCAGCGAAAGAAAGGAACGCCGGAAATTCCTGCCGTTGCATACGACCCGCCCTTACGTCCCGTTAAAAGCGCCGAAACTGGCTTTTACCAATAAACTGTTGAACAACGGGCTCGGCGGTTACTCCGAGAGCGGCCATGAATACGTCATTCATCTGTCCGAAGGGAAAGCGACACCGGCGCCCTGGGTCAACGTATTGGCTAACGCCAATTTCGGCACGATTGTCAGTGAAAGCGGACAATCTTACACATGGGACATCAATGCCCATGAATTCCGGCTGACTCCCTGGGAAAACGATCCCGTCTCCGACTTGAGCGGAGAAGCCTTTTATTTACGTGACGAAGAAACCGGTTATTATTGGTCTCCTACGCCCTTGCCCTGCCGGGGAAAAGGCGAGTATTTGTGCCGACACGGATTCGGTTATAGTGTTTTCGAACACATTGAGGACGGCATCCACTCCGAGCTGTGGATTTACGTCGCGTTGGACAACAACATCAAATACTCCGTTTTGAAAATCAAAAACGATTCCGGTGCAACCCGTTCGCTCTCAGTGACCGGCTATGTCGAATGGGTCATGGGAGAACTGCGCGAAAAAACACAGATGAACGTGGTAACCGAAATCGACCCGATCAGCGGAGCGCTCTTTGCACGCAATGCTTACAACACTGAATTTGCCGACCGGATCGCATTTTTTACCGTCAACGCACCGAACCGGACTGTCACCGGCAATCGGACAGAATTCATCGGCCGTAACAACACATTGAGAAATCCGGCGGCAATGACCCGTACCCATTTGTCCAATCGGGTCGGTGCGGGGTACGATCCTTGCGGAGCCATTCACGTACCGTTCACACTGGCCAACGGCCAATCGAGGGAAATCCAGTTCATGCTGGGCACCGCCGGGCGCCGCAGTGCCGATGCCAGCCAGTACATTCACCGTTACCGTAGCGCCGAGGCTTCTGAACTGGCGCTTCATCAGGTCAGACGATACTGGGAACAGACCCTGTCGAGAGTGCGGGTCAAAACACCGGACACGTCGCTTAACATGCTCGCCAATGGCTGGCTGATGTACCAGACGATCGTTTGCCGACTCTGGGCGAGAAGTGGTTTTTACCAGTCCGGAGGGGCTTTCGGCTTCCGTGACCAGTTACAAGATGCGATGGCAGTGGTTCACACCGAACCAGCTCTCTTGCGGAATCAGATCCTGCTTTGCTGTGAACATCAATTCGTCCAGGGCGACGTCCAGCACTGGTGGCACCCGCCCAGCAATCGAGGCGTCCGGACACACTGTTCCGACGATTACCTGTGGCTGCCGTTATCGGTTTGCCGTTATGTCACCACGACCGGGGACGCCGGGATATTGGACGAAAAACGTTATTTCATCGAAGGCCGCCCCGTACCCGAAGGCGAAGAATCCTACTACGACTTGCCACAACGCTCCCCGGAAGCGGGAACCGTGTACGAACACTGTGTCCGTTCCATCCGGCACGGTCTCCGTTTTGGCAGTCACGGCTTGCCGCTGATGGGGTCGGGCGACTGGAACGACGGTATGGACAAAGTCGGTATTCACGGCAAGGGGGAAAGCGTTTGGCTGGCTTTTTTCCTTTATACGGTGTTGAATGAATTTGCGATCGTGGCCGCTCTTCGCAATGACACGACCTTTGCCGAAACCTGCCGACAGCAAGCCAAGGTGTTGCAACTGCACATCGAAGAGCATGGATGGGACGGTGAATGGTATCGACGTGCTTATTTCGATGACGGCATGCCCTTGGGCTCCCGCGTCAATGAAGAATGCACGACCGATTCCATCTCGCAAAGCTGGTCGATCCTTTCCGGCGCCGGTCAAAAAGAACGGACTGTCCAGGCTATGCAAGCACTGAACAACCGGTTAGTCAGAAGGGACAAGAAACTCATCCAGCTTTTGGACCCTCCTTTTGACAAATCCGATCTCAATCCGGGCTACATCAAGGGCTACGTTCCTGGGGTTCGCGAAAACGGCGGTCAATACACTCACGCCGCGATCTGGGCGACTATGGCTTTCGCCGAAATGGGGGACTCCGCTCTCGCCTGGGAACTGTTCAGGCTGATCAATCCTGTCAATCACGGCCTGACCCCGCAACAAACCGACTTGTACAAAGTGGAACCGTACGTCGTGACAGCCGACGTGTATGCAGTCTCCCCCCACACTGGCAGGGGGGGATGGTCGTGGTACACCGGCTCGTCCGGCTGGATGTACCGGTTGATTCTCGAATCGCTTTTAGGCATCCATCTCGACAACGGTCGTCTTGTCTTCAAGCCGTGCCTGCCACCGGAATGGACGTCGGTCGATGTGCTTTACCGTTATCGGGATACGCCTTATCACATCGTAATCGAACAGGAGTCGGGTTTGACACAACCTGAAGTCACACTCGACAACGTCCTCCAGAACGAGGCGTCGATTCCGCTCGAAGACGACCGGAAAGACCATCAGGTCCGTGTCAGGCACGGGCGACCGCAAGCGTCAATCACACCGTTACTGCGCTCGTAAGTTGCCGCTTAACCTGCTTGTTTGCCAATGCCGGTAAAACAAGCAGGTTTACCTTTTTTCCGACAAACGTCGGAAAAACGCCTTTTGGACAGGCCCATCCTGTATGATAGAAAAAAGAACGATTATCGACGCCGTGTCACTGCCTGACGCGACACTGCCAGAGTTATTTCATGGAAGCACCGACCACCAGCAAACTCCTGACCACCAGCAACAAGATTCTGTTTTTCATTCTGCTGCTGCTTTGTCTGACCCCTTATGTTTCCATTCCCGTCGCGCTTTTCATGGGACTGGCGTTTGCGATTCTGTTCCGCAATCCCTTTCCGGACGTCAGTAAAAAAGCCTCCAAGTATCTGTTGCAGATTTCCGTTGTCGGGTTGGGATTCGGGATGAATCTTTTCGAAGCCGTTAAAGCGGGACGGGACGGTATTATCTTTACCATCGTTTCGGTATTCGGGGTACTCCTGCTGGGGGTATTGCTGGGTAAAGTTTTCAAACTGGAAAAAACGATTGCCTATCTGATTTCAGCCGGTACCGCCATCTGTGGGGGCAGTGCCATTGCCGCCGTCGCTCCGATCGTCAAGGCGAAAGATTCAGAAATATCGGTTTCCATCGGCACTGTCTTCATCCTGAATGCCGTGGCTCTTTTCCTCTTTCCGACACTGGGCCACTATTTCGGTCTTTCGCAAGCCCAGTTCGGTACCTGGGCAGCGATTGCCATTCATGACGTCTCGTCGGTGGTTGGCGCGGGGGCTGCTTATGGGGAAGAGGCTTTAAAAATCGCCACGACCGTCAAACTGACCCGTGCCCTGTGGATCATTCCTGTCGCCATCGTCACGTCCTTTTTCTTTAAACAAAAGTCCGACAAACTCTACAAGCCCTGGTTCATTCTGTTTTTCACCCTGGCGATGCTGGCCAACACCTTTCTCCCCATCCCCGACGTCCTCACCACCTACATCCTCTGGCTCGCCAAAAAAGGCTTTGCCGTCACGCTGTTTTTGATCGGTACTGACCTTTCCTGGAAAGTCATCAAAACGGTAGGCATCAAATCCATCCTGTTCGGTGTGATATTATGGGTATTCATCAGTACGCTCAGTTTCATGGTCATCACGCTTTTTTAAGAAGCGATGTTTCATCCGGACAGAGGCGTTGCCATCCGATTGACCGTCTTGCCTCTAATCGTCAGGCCGTCGGAAAAGACGGCGGCCTTTGAAAATTCTGTCCGTAGTCGACAATCAACACCACAATATCAGCATGAAAATAGCAACCTGGAACGTCAATTCCCTGAAAGTGCGTCTGCCTCACGTGCTGGAATGGCTAAAAGAAAATCCCGTCGACATCCTTTGCTTGCAGGAAACCAAGCTCACGGACGACAAGTTCCCCGTAATGGAAATTGAAGCGGCCGGTTATCAAACCGTTTTTACCGGACAGAAAACCTATAACGGCGTCGCCATCGTCTCTCGTGAGACAGCGAAAGACGTCATCAAAAACAATCCGCTTTTTCCGGACGAACAGCAACGCCTCATTTCCGCTACATTCGGCCCGCTCCGGATCGTCTGTGCCTACGTACCCAACGGACAGTCGATCGAATCCG
>DBGFLV010000202.1:0-9219 GCA_048528425.1 Oxalobacter sp.
TTTTCAGCCAGCTGGGCACCGTATTGGTAAGCGGGCTGACAGTCTTCATATTTTCCACCGGACGTCCAGTAACTGATTTTCCAGTGTTTTTTGAAGGCTTCTTCGCCATAGCGGCTGTCGGACGAGGTTGAAGAACCGGACGTGGCATGAACAGATGAAGAACCGGTTGTCGTATGAGTGGACGAAGCATCGGTTGCGGCGCCAACAGACGCAGCGTCGGCTGCGGTACGAGCGGAGGAAGTGTGTTTATCCTTGTGGTCTCCCGTAAACATTTCCTTGACGGAGTCACCTGCTTTTTTCAGAGCGTCAGAAGTTTTGTCGACGGCTTTTTCCATCGCATTGTAAGTAGCGTCGGCGGCGTCTTCTACTTTGTTTTTGGTGGTGTGGGCAGCGCTTTCCATTGAATCCTTGGCGCTTTCGGCCTTCTGATTGACTTTTCTGTTGAAATCGGACGAGCTGGTTTGCGTGTTATTCGTATCCATTTGATTCCCCTGTGATTGAAGATTTTTGAAAATGAGCACTCCCGTTCCTGCCACTTCATAAGGAGCGCCTGTCTTTTTTTCCTGACTGGTCGCCAGCTCCGAAAAACCGGTAAGTTCGCCAAAGCCGACCGTTTCGAAGTGATTCATCGTTTTGGCGGCTTGCCGGGCCTTGTCTTCGGAATCGGTATCGACGGAAACGATGACTCGGCCGTTTTGCAGCGCATCGGTGTAAGCTGTAGCATTTTCCAGCATACCGTCGACGCCGATAACCGACCGGTAAAAATCGCCAAGGCTGCCGCGTGTATCTTGAAGCAAGTCGTTTTCACCGATGCGGTTGTAATCTCTGACCTGTCTGATATCGTCATCTGTGCTGATGTAAATCTGGTCACGACTGAAGCCGTCTTCCAACAACTCGTTGGCCGCCGCACGAGCGACTTCGTCATTTCGATAGACCACGACGACTTTGTTTTGCATCTTCGCATCCTTTTCAAAAACGTGTCTCTTTATGGTAAAGCTCTGATCGGAACAGGTTGTTCACGTTCCTGTTTTTTTATTAAAACAGCATTTTTCTGAAGAGATATTGATATTTGTGAGGAAAGTGCCATTCCCTTTGACGGAAACGAAAGAGTGAGCGGAAGAAGGTGAAATGGTCGCTGAATGACTGAATTTGAAAAGAACCGGCAGGTCTTACGGCTTATTGGAGGAACAAACTATGATGAGTGAGATGGAATATCGCAAGGGGAATTACACTGCCAGAATGGCCGTCATCAACACGGACAATACCCGTTTCAAGGGACTGGTACTGATTCGGCAACACGGGGAGGAACACATCGAACAGTTTTGTGTCCCTGTCGAAAGCGATAACGTGGAAGATGCGCTGGAAGAAGCCAGGGCATTGGCGCACAAGATTCTGGATGAGCGTGTGATTTACGGACAATCGCCGGAAGCCGAGTGAAGAAAGACTATTTTTTTGTGGACAGGGAACGGATCGTTGCCTTGATCTGGGCGACACGGGCGTCCAGATTCGGCATTTTGGCCGTGATCCGCAATTTCTCGGGCCCGTTTAAACGAATGTGTTTGTTTTTCTGGATCAGTTCGATGATCCGTATCGCGTCGATCGGTGGATTGGGCAGAAATTGCAGGACAGCCGCTTCCGTATGGGCGTCGATTTTGACGATACCGACAGTTTTAGCCAGAAGCCGGAGCCGATGCGTTTCTACCAGTGCCTGCGCCGCTTCGGGTAATTTGCCGAAGCGGTCGATCAGTTCTTCCTGCAAGTCGTTGACTTGGTCTTGCGTTTCACAATTGGCGAAACGTTTGTAAAGAGACAATCGTTCATTGACACCGGGACAGTAATCCGACGGTAACAGGGCGGGTGTGTGCAGATTGATTTCCGTCGTGGTCGTGAAAGGCGCGTCGTAATCGGGCTGTTCTCCTTTTTGCATGGCGCGGACTGCTTCTTTCAACATGTCAGAATACAGTTGAAAGCCGATTTCGACCATTTCACCGGATTGCTCTTCTCCCAACACTTCGCCTGCACCGCGGATTTCCAGGTCATGCATGGCCAGGAAAAAACCGCTGCCGAGTTCTTCCATCTGGCGGATGGCTTCCAGCCTTCTCTGAGCTTGTTTCGACAAGGTTTGAGTGTCATTGACGAGCAAATAGGCGTAGGCCTGATGGTGAGAACGGCCGATACGACCCCTTAACTGGTGCAGTTGGGCAAGCCCGAATTTGTCGGCACGATGCATGACCATCGTGTTGGCGTTCGGAACGTCGATACCGGTTTCGATAATCGTCGTACACAGCAAAATGTTGTAGCGTTGCGCGACGAAATCACGCATGACTTTTTCCAGTTCGCGTTCGTGCATCTGTCCGTGAGCGACCCCGATACGCGCTTCCGGTAACAGGTTTTCCAGCATGACGCGGCGGTTTTCAATGGTCTCGACTTCATTGTGCAGAAAATAAACCTGTCCGCCGCGTTTGAGTTCACGCAAGCACGCTTCCCGGATGACGGAATCGTTTTCGGAACGGACAAACGTTTTGATGGCGAGCCGTTTTTGGGGCGCTGTCGCAATGATCGAGAAACTGCGCAAGCCGTCCAACGCCATGCCGAGCGTTCTCGGAATGGGCGTAGCCGTCAGGGTCAGAACGTCGACTTCGGCACGTATGGCTTTTAGCGCTTCTTTCTGACGAACGCCGAACCGGTGTTCTTCGTCAATGATGACAAGACCCAGCCGTTTGAAGGAAACATCTTTGGAAAGTAACTTGTGGGTTCCGATGACGATGTCCACCGATCCGTCTTCCAATTCCCGAATGGTCTGGTTGACTTGTTTTTGAGTCCGGAATCGGGAGAGTTCCGCGATGCGGACCGGCCAGTCAGCAAACCGATCGCGAAAAGTTTGGGCGTGTTGTTCAGCCAGAAGCGTCGTCGGGGCCAACAAGGCAACTTGTTTGCCGCCCATGACGGCGATGAAGGCGGCCCGGAGCGCCACTTCGGTTTTTCCGAATCCGACGTCGCCGCAGATTAAGCGATCCATCGGTTTGCCAGACGTCATGTCTTCGATGACGGCCGAGATGGCCGCAGCCTGATCCGGCGTTTCCTCGAAACCGAAGCTTTCGGCAAACGCTTCGTAATCGTTTTGCGTCAGCGGGAAAGCGAAGCCTTGTCGCATCGAACGTCGGGCGTACAAATCCAGCAGTTCGGCGGCCGTATCGTGGATTTTCCGGGCTGCTTTCTGCCGGGCCTTTTCCCATTGTCCCGAACCCAGCGTGTGGAGCGGGGCTTCTTCCGGTGACGTGCCGGCATAACGCGAAATCACGTGCAGTTGGGAGACGGGAACGTAGAGTTTGGCGTCGTGAGCGTATTGCAAATGCAAAAATTCGGTTTCACCTTCACCGAGGTCGACTGTAACGAGACCGCGATAACGGCCGATGCCGTGGTGGGCATGCACGACCGGGTCGCCGATTTTCAATTCGGAAAGATCGCGAACGATGGATTCGATGTGAAAGTTGGCGTCGGTTTTTTTGCGGCCGGTACGGCGTCCTGAATTGGCGTACAGTTCCGTTTCGGTGATGAAAGCCAGGTCGCCGAGAAGGTAGCCGAGTGCAAATCCTTGTTGCAGCGGTGCGACACCGAACATGACGCGGTCTGTACTGGTGACGAAATCGGTGAAACCGGTACAGGGAGTGACGTTGAAGTGGTACTCGTTGAAAAGTTGCTGCATCGTTTCACGACGTCCCGGTGATTCGGCACAGATCAATATCCGTTTTCCGGCCCGTTCAACGTAGTTGCGCAAATGGGCGAGCGGATCGTCAGCACGCCGGTTGACGGTCACGTCGGGGAGAGGCGCGGACAGTTCGGACGGGGCGTCGTCGGCGTGGATGACCCACCGGCCGAAAGGCTGTACGAGGATGAAGAAGTCTTCGGCGGTCAAAAACAGTTTTTCCGGGGGCAAAAGCGGCCGTTCCCTGTCCGATTTCAGGAAGTTGTAACGTGAACGGGTATCGGCCCAGAAGCGTTGAAAAGCTTCATTGACGTTGCCAATCAGAGCGAAAACGGCGTTTTCGGGCAGGTACTGGAAAAGAGTGGCCGTTTCGTCAAAAAATAACGGCAGATAATACTCGATACCGGCCGAAGCGATCCCACTGGCAATGTCGCGATAAATAACGGACAGGGTCGGATCACCTTCAAAAACTTCGCGCCAGCGACTTCTGAAAAAGGCCCGTGACGCTTCTTCCATCGGAAATTCCCGACCGGGCAGCATGCGGATTTCCCGGACGGGATACAGGGAACGTTGCGTGTCGGCGTCGAAAGTGCGAATCGTGTCGATCGTGTCACCGAACAAGTCGATGCGGTAAGGCAGTCTCGATCCCATCGGGAACAAGTCGATAAGACCGCCGCGAACCGAGTATTCACCGGGCGAGACGACCTGGGAGACGTGGTTGTAACCGGCAAGAGTCAGTTGCGCTTTCAGTTTGTCTTCGTCAAGCGTTTCGCCCTGTTTGAAATAAAAAGTGTGGGCGGCAAGAAAAGAAGGCGGCGCGATGCGCAAGAGTGCAGTAGAGGCCGGTACCAGCAAGATGTCGCAGCGGCCGTTGGCAACTTCGTAGAGAGTCGCCAGACGCTGGGAGACCAGATCCTGATGCGGTGAGAAAGAATCGTAGGGCAGCGTTTCCCAGTCGGGCAGGAGATGACAGCGAAGCGGGTTACTGTCTTCTGCGTCGAACCAGGGAATTTCGTCCAGAAGACGCCGGGCGTCGGACGCGTTCGCAACAATGGCCACGAGCATCTGTTGCCGGGATTTCAATTCCTGCGCTGCGCGAGCGAGCACCAGCGCATCTGCCGAGCCGTGAAGGGTTGGCATTACATAGCGCTGTCCGGGACGCGGAAGAAATTTCTTGAGATCGAGTGGCATCAAATCAAAAAAGACGATATTGGCGTCACGCCAATTCGTCCTGTTTCAGATTACAATCCAGTTTGACATTATAAACGATGACGGGTTCTCGCGCTGTTCTTCTGTGCCTGGTGAGGTATTTCATGACTGCTTTAACGAATGCCCTTGAAAAAGCGGCCCGGTATTTCGTACTGATTCCTGCCGCAGGTGTCGGAAGCCGGATGGGGACGGCTTGTCCTAAACAGTATCTGAACTTATTGGGTAAACCGGTCTTGCGCCGTGTGCTGGAGACGTTTGCTGCCTGTAGCGACATAAAACGGATTTATGTCGTCGTCAGTCGTGAAGATGGCTGGCTGGATGCTTTTCTGGCTTCATGGCCGGACTGGAACCGGGCGCGGATTGTTTTTTTGCGGTGTGGAGGGAAAACGCGTCGGGAATCGGTCGTCAATGGGCTTGACGCCATGTTACCCGATTGTGCACCGGACGATTGGGTGCTGGTTCACGATGCAGCACGGCCGGGAGTGACAAAATCCCTGATTAACCACCTAATCCACGCAGTGGCGGATGATCCTGTCGGCGGACTTCTGGGATTGCCTGTCGTTGACACGGTGAAGAAGCAATCGGGCGATACGGTGACGACGATTTCCCGGGATGGATTGTGGCTGGCCCAGACTCCACAAATGTTCCGGTACGCCTTGTTACGCAAAGCACTGGATAAAAATGAAACCGTCACGGATGAAGCGGGGGCGGTTGAAGCGATGGGGTTTTGTCCTCGATTGGTGGAAGGCCACCCGGCTAATGCCAAGGTCACCCGACCCGGCGATATGGAATGGATCGGCATGTTGTTGACTGCGTCAAACGATGAAAAAGACTACTCTCATGAATGATTTTCCTTTCCGGATCGGTCAGGGATACGACTGCCACGCTTTTGCGCCGGGCCGCAGATTGATTGTCGGCGGTGTGACTATACCTCACGACAAGGGACTGTTGGGGCATTCAGATGCGGATGTACTCTTGCACGCGATTACGGATGCGCTTTTAGGAGCGGCCGCCTTGGGCGACATCGGTCACCACTTTCCCGATACGGATGAACGATTTGCTGGAGCCGATTCGCGGATGTTGCTCCGGGAAGCGGTGAAACGGGTTGGGGAAGCGGGCTATCGGGTCGGTAATGTCGATGCGACGATCATCGCCCAAAAACCCAGGATGGCGCCCTTTATCACCGCCATGACCGGTCACATCGCTTCCGATTTGAGTATTGCCGTGACGCAAGTCAACGTCAAGGCAAAAACCAATGAAAAGCTCGGTTTTCTGGGGCGGGAAGAAGGGATGGCGTCGGAAGCAGTGGTTTTACTGTACCGGAGCAGTTGATTGCCCGGTCGGGTTTTTACGACATGCTAAACGGAATCGGTTCATCGCCGGTTCCGTTTTTTTGCGGGCTTCACACATGGCTTTCGGATGGGAGTACGGTCAGTTCCGGAAAACGTCCGCTCCTTTGGGCACGACGAACCGGAAGGTGTTGGTGTTGACCGGAGGATTTTTAATGAACGTCGTGAATTTGATTAAGGAAAGTTGACCGAGCGAATCATACAGTTCCATCGCCTCGGGGACGCCGTTTTTCATGCCGATGTTGATTTTTTCGAATGGGGTGTCTTTCGTTTTCGGGATGACTTCAACCCATTCGTAACCGTTGCGAGCACCGCTATTTTTCAGCGTGAAATTCTTTTCCAGGTTGTTACTGCCGAACAGGATAGCGGCCGGACTGGAACCCAGCGCGTCGCCCAGTTTCTTGACGGTGACCTGATTCAGGTCTTTGTCGTATATGTAGAGTTCGTTGCCGTCAGCCTGCAAAACCTGTTCGTAGGGTTTTCGGTAAGTCCAGATGAACTTGCCCGGCCGGGAAAACAAAAAGGTTCCGGAGGCGGCGTTGGTAAACCGGACTTTATCACCGCTTTTGACCTGGGCCTGGCTGAATTCACCTTTGGCCGAACGGGTGTTCGTCGAAAAATTTTTCAACTGGTCGACAGCGGTGGCATGAACCAAGACCGGAATCAGCAGGAACAAAACCGTACCGAGGAGCTTCGAAAGAAAAGGACGCATGATGTTTTTCTGGGGATAAGTTGATTGGGATTCGATCCGGCAAACGGAGCCGGGTTCCATTTTTTTATTCATGGTTTGATGCGGGTACCAGAATTTCACGGTTGCCGTTGCTTTGCATTGGAGAGACGAGACCGCTTTTTTCCATCTGCTCGAGCAAGCGCGCGGCGCGGTTGTAACCGATACGCAGGTGACGCTGCACCAAAGAGATGGACGCACGCCGGTTTTTGAGGACAATGGCCACGGCCTGATCGTACAGGGCGTCCGATTCGCCGTCAGTGTCGTTCTCGACACCGGTAGACGTATCGTCGTCAAGCGTACCGCCTTCGAGTATGCCTTCGATGTAGTTGGCTTCGCCGTGTTCTTTCAGATGGGTGACAACTCGGTGGACTTCGTCATCGGAGACGAAAGCGCCGTGTACCCGAGTGGGCAAACCGGTGCCCGGAGGCAAATACAGCATGTCGCCCAATCCCAGAAGGGTTTCTGCCCCCATTTGGTCCAAAATGGTGCGCGAGTCGATTTTGCTGCTGACCTGGAAAGCGATACGGGTTGGAATATTGGCCTTGATCAGACCGGTGATGACGTCCACAGAAGGCCGTTGCGTTGCCAGAATCAGGTGGATACCGGCGGCACGCGCTTTCTGAGCGATACGGGCGATCAGTTCTTCCACTTTTTTACCGACCACCATCATGAGATCAGCGAATTCGTCGATGACAATGACGATCTGGGGCATTTTTTCCAACGGTTCAGGGACGTCGGGAGTGATGGAAAACGGATTGAAGAGCTTTTCTTCTTTCTTTTCCGCTTCGGCGATACGATGGTTGTATCCGACCAGATTCCGGACACCCAGGTGAGACATGAGCTTGTAGCGTTTTTCCATTTCTGCCACAGCCCAGTTCAAGGCATGCCCTGCCTGGCGCATGTCCGTGACGACCGGCGCAAGCAGATGCGGAATTCCCTCGTAAATCGAGAGTTCAAGCATTTTCGGATCGATTAAGATGAGTCTGACCTGGTTGGGGTCGGACTTGTAAAGGAGAGACAAAAGGGTAGCGTTGATGCCGACCGATTTGCCGGAACCCGTCGTTCCCGCAATCAGCAGATGGGGCATGCGGGCGAGATCGGCTACGATGGGGTTACCTGCGATGTCTTTTCCCAGCGCGATCGTCAGGTTCGAAGCGGCATCGCTGTACACTTTGGAACTCAAGATTTCGGTCAGCCGGACGATCTGGCGTTTGGTATTGGGCAATTCCAGCGCCATGTAATTTTTGCCGGGAATGGTTTCGATGACCCGGATCGACACGAGCGATAGCGAGCGGGCCAGATCGCGGGCCAGATTGACGATGGTACTGCCTTTTACACCGGTGGCAGGTTCGATTTCATAGCGTGTGACGACGGGGCCCGGGTAAGCGGCCACGACACGCACTGTCACGCCGAAGTCGGAAAGTTTTTTCTCGATCAATCGGCTGGTAAATTCCAGCGTTTCTACACTAACCGTTTCCTGCTGGGGGGGTAAAGGGTCCAGCAGCGACAGAGGAGGCAGTTCGGAATCGTGTAGTTCGGTAAAGAGCACGACCTGCCTTTCCTTTTCGGCCCGTTCGGATTTGGGGACGTCGGTGACCTGGGGTTCAATTCGCATCGGCGGTGCATCGGTGGCTTTCGCTTTTTCCTGCGTGACGGTTTCTTCCCGCTTTACGGTGGCAACCTGGCCGATCTGGCGATCTTTGCGGATAACGTAAATCCGTTTTCCCCAAACAAACACTGTCTCGATGAAAGCGCCGATTCGCTCGGCGAGCTGCAGCCAGGATATCTGGAGAAACAAGCTGAAACCCAACGCGCAGAAAATGAGGAGACAAAGTGTTCCACCGGTAAAACCCAGATAGGTTTGGATCGTTTGACCGACGATTTCCCCGATGACTCCGCCGGGAATGCCCGGCAACGGCGTCTTGGTTTTGTATAAGCGGAGATATTCGATGGCGGAACTGGAAAAAAGCAGAATCAGAAAGCCCGCGTTGTTGAGTATTTTGTCGCGCAACAGGGAGGGTTCGGTGTCTTCGTTTAACAAGAGCAGTCGGGATATTCGGCGGTAACCTGTCCAGACCGCTTTTACCAACCAAAGGATGATCCACCAGGCGGAAAGGCCAAACGTAAAAAACAGCAGATCGGATAACCAGGCTCCGATACGGCCACCGAGATTGGAAACGGTACTGACTTGACTGGCATGTGACCAGCCGGGGTCCGCTTTGTGG
>DBGFLV010000203.1:0-4694 GCA_048528425.1 Oxalobacter sp.
ACACGTTGGTGATCCCGGCCCATCCACCGGCCGTCAATTTCTGGTCTTTGACGGTTTACGACGCGATAACACGTGCGTATATTGACAGTCCGGTGCGTGTACCGGACAAATCCTCGCGCATGCCCCTTCTTGAAAATGCCGATGGTTCCGTCACGCTTTACTTCGGCCCGGAAGCGCCGCCCGGAAAGGAAAGGAACTGGATCCAGACCGTACCGGGTAAGAACTGGTTTGCCTATTTCCGGCTTTACGGACCGACGGAAAACTATTTCAACCATTCGTGGAAATTGGGCGATATCGAAGTCGTGTCTTCTGCCAGTCGGGCCAGTTATCCGGCAAGTGTAGCCCCGTCAGATGAAAGCGTCCGTTATCAGTGACCGGTTTTACCGGGAAGTGGGGCTGTGCCCGCGTCAACGCCTTGGGCGAAAAGAGGCAAACGGGTAGACTCTTTCCCGGGTTCGACTCGAATTTCGGTCATTGGCTGATTTCGTTATCCCTGAAAAATCGACCCGGTGGATAATGCTGATCGGCCAGGCGTTTCTTTTCTGGTTGAAAGGTGACCGACGGTACAGGAAGAGAACAGACTCTGCCCGGCTGCGACACAGCCGGATGCGACTTTTTCGTCCCGGGAAAAAACGTATCAAAGGACAGTACGTTTCCGGCTATGTCCGTACGCAGATGAATGAAAAGCCGGCAGTTTGTGCCGGCTTGGGAAACGGTTTTTCAGACTAGGCCGTTTGCATCCGGAAACAGCCGGACAATTTTTCGCCGGCGATTTTGGTTTTGCCATCCAGGTCGTAAGCCCGGCAACCGTTGGCGCTGACTTCGTCGATCAGCATGAGGTGGCCGGTTTCGGCGTCTTTTCCCCATTCGATCTTGATGTCCCACAAGTCCAGACCTTTTTGTCTGAACAGATCGTGGATCAAATTCATGGCTTTGGCGTTTAAGGCAATCAGTTCGTTGAGTGTATCAGCCGACATCATGCCGAGTGCAACGATCGCATCCGGCACAATCAGCGGATCGCCGCCGGCGTCGTCTTTGATTGTAATTTCGTGCACGGGAGAGGAAAAGACCATACCGTCTTTCGCACCCGGAACGTTTTGGTAACGGCGGATGAAGCTGCCAGTACCTCTCCAGCGGCAAACCCATTCCAGACCCGGTTTGAACGTTTCAGCCTTGCGTACCACCATAGACAGTTTGTCGAGGTCGTAAGAAACCATGTGAGTCGGAATACCGTTTTCGGCCAGATAGGAAAAAATCGCAGTCGTCATCGACAGGCAGGCGAAACCCTGGCCGGCTGCGAGCGAGTCCGATACGTTGTTTCCACCCGGATCGACTTCACCCTGATCGTTTTTGGTTACCCGGTCGGTGAAGACCAGTTCCAGCGTATGGTCGCCATGACTGTAAACGTCTTTCGTCTTTCCGCGCTGCAAAAGTGCCATGCTTTCTTTCCTTTTCTATTTGATCACTGTGATAAGGCAATACCTGCCATTTTTCTATTTTATGCCGAATCGCCCGGTTTGAAAAACGGTTTCGTTACCCTGCTGAAAGAAAAGCGGACGGCACCGTCAGAGGCTGTTTCGTCCATTCAAAAGGTCAACACTTTGTCGCTGTCGACGACCCATTCGGACAGGGCTTGCATCGTCGATTTGGCCGCCCCGTCAAAATAGGGATAGTTTTTGTGAATGCCGCAACGGGCCATGCACGTTCCACACACCTGGACAGTTGCGCCATCGGCAATCAGTTCTTTCAGCATGTGCGACAAATCCTGATCGTAGCCCTCGGGTGGCTTGCAAACGTCCCGGGCCATGTCGACGGCGTCGTTCATGAGAAAGAGGCGCACTTCATGGCCGTTTTGCCGAAGGGTTTTGGCCAGCCGGAGGCCGTTCCAGGTGACGTCGGTCATGTCGTAGGGTTCTCTGTTGAAAATGATCAGGACTTTCATGATTTTCTCCGGTTAAAAAAGGTTTTCGAACCGTTGTCTTTCCGCATGAAGATTAACCGGAAAGAAAAGTGCTCCGGTTGACCGTAGACATTATAGCAATCTCGTCGGCTACCGCGTTTTTTCTTTTCGTCAGGCCGGTTTTCAACCGTAGCGTTTTTTCGCACTTTGCCGAGGCGGTTTCCCGTTTTTTCGTGTTTCTTTGTCGTGTTTCTTTGCCGAGTTGCGATGCAGCATGCAAGAGCGTGCCGGATTCGTTCCCTTTTTGTGCTGTCCGGTATCGCGCTTGTTTGCCGAATGACCCTTTCAGGGCTTCCGGACAGTCAGACATGCGGGAGAAAGTTCCGGTCGGAATGCTTCTTATGGATGACGGACGCGGGAAATCCCCTTGTTTGGCTTGGAACGTTCATCGACTAGTTACCTGCGGGAACGGCGACACACGCCCTTCCCGAAAAAACTTTTCGCGACAGGACTGCCAGATGTCATGACAGGAAAGCGTTGAAGGCGTCACACTGTCGGCAGCCCGGCAAAACGTGCTTTTTGGCTCTGTTACCGTCGTGACCGGACACGACAGTAAAAGACGGTGTTATGATATTTTCGGGAAGTGAATCGGCAAAGGCATCGGGCCGGTTTGCTGCCGTGCTTTTTATCCGATTCGCGTTTGCCGTCCGGATTCGGTAACCGGCCGTAAAATGACTTTAGAAAGGAAGGAAAAATGAGCGATTTTCACCCTGTTCCGCTTGAACACGCTACCCGGTTGATCAATCACGGCCCGACTATTATGGTGACCAGTCGCAGCAAAGACGGCAGCCGACGCAATGTTATGACGGCTGCCTGGTCGACGCTGGTCGAGTTCGAGCCTCCCAAACTGGTCGTCGTCATTAACAAGGGCGCCTATACCCGTTCCCTGCTGGAAGAAAGCGGTGTGTTCGCCGTCTGTGTGCCGACGGCTTCTTTTGTCGATACCGTGTATGCCGCAGGCAGCTTTTCAGGAAGGGACGTAGACAAGTTTGCACGACTCGGCATTGAAACGGTACACAGTCCGGAACTGGACGTTCCGGTTATCGAGAAAGGGTGTGTCGCCTGGCTCGAATGCCGGTTGCTGCCGGAACCGGGACCTCAGGAGCGTTACGACACCTGCTTCGGGGAAGTGGTGTCCGCAGCAGCGGACGCACGGATTTTCAGGGACGGCTTGTGGCACTTCACCGAATCGAACCGGGACCTGCATACCATTCATCACCTGGGCGGCGGTCATTTCGTCTTGAGCGGTGAAATGATTCGTGCCAAAGCGGTCTGATCGTAATGGCCCGGGACGCGGCCGGAAAAAACCGCAGGCCGTCGTTCAAACTGAAAAAGACAAATTCCTGAATCGGTCATATGAAAAAAAATGCCTTTTTTTGCTTGTGTGCCGCGCTGTTATTGACGGCCTGTTCCGTTTCTCCCTCTTTCCTGTCCGGCAACGGGGCCGATCGTCCTGCCGCTCGCACGTCGCTGGATTATGAGGGCCGTTACGAAGTCCGGCATCGGGTCAACGACGATGACGTGCGGATGGTTCAGTTAAAAAACGACAGTGCTTATCGGGTGATATTGGCCAATGGTATTCATGTGACAGGAAACTTTTCCTGGGACGATTCCGGGAATCGGGTCGTTCTGGAGAAAGACGGAGAACCGGTCTGGACGTTTGGTGTCGGAAAAGGTTTCCTGAAATTGCTGGACCCGGGCCGGCAACAAAACTGGATTTTTCAGAAGTTCGGCAATTGAGTGTTCGCTTGCCATCCCGTTCGGTCAGAACAGGTTGCGCAAGACAAATGCCGAAGCGATTCCGGCAAGAACGGTCGGCAGGAAGGAAAACCGGGTGGCCACGATCAGGGTGACGGCCAGCGCGATCAGATCGGCCGGCCTGTCGGTAGCGAAATACGGGGCGATGACCGTGATCAGCACGCAGCCGGGTGCCGCTTCCATCACCGAGCGGGTTCGCTTGCCCAACGTCCGGTTGCGCAGCCCCAGATAGCCCATGACGCGCGTCAGATAGGTGACGCCACCCATCAGGAGGAAAGTGATGATGTCCGTAAATCCGGTCATTTTTCACCAGACAGAACGAATGCAGTCACCAGTCCGGCCAGTGCCCCCACCGGAACATACCAGGCGCCGGGGACGACAAGATAAACCACTACGGCCACGACCAGACTGACCAGCCAGGGGGGTGCGGCGGCAACTCCCCTCCACATACCGCGCAACAGGACAAAGAACACGGCAGGAAAGGCCATGTCGAATCCCCAGTTCCTGACGTCACCGATGACCGGGCCGATGACGGCGCCCAGTGTGGTCGAGGCGACCCAGGTGACATACAGGGTTAAGGCTGCCCCCATATAAAAAGGCAGGGAAAAGCCTTTGGGGCTCCCGTCCGGGTTCTTTTCAACCGCGTCGTTTAAGCCGAGTGCCCAGCTTTCGTCACACATGAAAAACAGGGCGCCCAGTACTTTTTTGCGCGGAAGCTGCCCCAGATAAGGTGATAAAACCGCGCCCATCAGGAGATGCCGGCTGTTGATCAAAAAGGTAATCAAGACGATGACAAAAAGACGCGGCGGCGACGTCCACAGTTCCACTGCTGCAAATTCGGAACCGCCACCGAAATTGACGGCGGTCATGAGCGGCACGGCCGACACCGTAAACCCTTTTTGAAACGCCTGTGCTCCCAATACCAATCCGAACGGAATAAATCCCAGCATGACCGGAACGGCTGCTTTGCTGCCTC
>DBGFLV010000204.1:0-4831 GCA_048528425.1 Oxalobacter sp.
TTGTACGGAAGTCGGGTAGCATCCTGGCAAGCCGATCAACCGTGCTTTTCTGATCGCTTCACGGTTAACTTCGACCAGTCCATAGACTGCTTCCTGGAGAAGCTCGGGGCACGCATGCGGCATGCCGTACCATTTTTCGAATTCGGCAGTGTCTTTCAGTCTGAAGTCTGCGGCCAGGTCAATGATTTTGACGTTCGCATCCAGCAGTTCCCTGGCATGGGACATAGCGATACCGTGAGGCGTGGCGAAGAAAACGACGTCACATTCTGTCAGACGGGTTTCTTCGGGGGCCGTGAACGTCAGGTCGACAATTCCCCGCAGTGAAGGGAACATGTCAGCCACTCGGGTACCCCGTTCACCACGTGACGTAATGGCGACGAGCTTGGCTTGTCGATGAGCCGAAAGAAGACGTAGCAGTTCAACACCGGTATAACCGGTACCGCCGACAATGCCGACTTTAATCATGTTGGTCTCTGAAGAAAATGAAAGGGAATCTTATGGTAACTTTT
The DNA here is from genome assembly GCA_048528425.1 of Oxalobacter sp. Taxonomy (GTDB): domain Bacteria; phylum Pseudomonadota; class Gammaproteobacteria; order Burkholderiales; family Burkholderiaceae_D; genus Oxalobacter. The sequence goes on from DBGFLV010000204.1 coordinate 510, forward strand.
GCAGGATTGTACTGCATTTTCCAAACGGAAAATGCCCGAAAAAAAGCCGTCTGGCGACAGACGGCTTTGAATGAGCGGTGTGATTCGGCTCACACCGTAATACACGTTAGCGTTTCGAGAACTGTTTGGCACGACGGGCTTTGCGCAAGCCGACTTTTTTACGTTCTACTTCACGGGCGTCCCGGGTGACGAAGCCTGCCTTGGACAGCACCGGTTTCAGACCAGTGTCGTAGTCGATCAGGGCACGCGTGATACCGTGGCGCACCGCACCGGCCTGGCCGGATTCTCCGCCGCCGGATACGTTGACCATAATGTCGAAACGTTCGACGTTGTCGGTCAGTTCAAGAGGCTGACGAATGACCATCAGGCCGGTTTCACGAGAAAAATATTCGCTGGCCGGTTTGCCATTCACGGTGATGTTTCCCGAACCCGATTTGATGAAAACACGAGCCACAGCACTTTTGCGACGGCCGGTTCCGTAATTGTAGTTACCGATCATGTCTGCTCCTCAGATTTCAAGTGGCTTGGGCTGTTGGGCGCTGTGCGGGTGGGTTTCGTCCGCATAGACCTTCAGCTTTTTGATCATGGCATAACCCAAAGGTCCCTTCGGGAGCATGCCCTTGACGGCTTTTTCAAGTGCACGGCCCGGAAAGCGCTGTTGCATTTTTTCAAAAGTCGTTTCATAAATACCGCCCGGAAAACCGCTGTGACGGTAATACTTCTTGTCGGTCATTTTATTGCCGGTCACACGCAGTTTGCCGGCGTTGATGACGATAATGAAGTCACCGGTGTCGACATGGGGGGTAAATTCCGGTTTGTGTTTGCCACGCAAACGGCGTGCCACTTCGCTGGCGACACGTCCGAGAACCTTGTCGGTTGCGTCAATCACAAACCAGTCACGCTGGACTTCACTGTCCTTGGCGGAAAAGGTTTTCATGGTCATTTCCTGTTATGTTGACTCGTTCAAATGGGTGGTTCCGCCTGAATTAAAAGACGGACTCGGCCTTCTATTGTTTTTCCGGAACGCACGGAAAGGATGAAATTATAGACGTATCAATAACTTGTCGTCAATTAGCTACCTGTAATTAAGTGCGGTTCTTTCAACGTTTTTGCATAAACGGTGTTTTTGCCCGAAAAAACCGATTTGAAAGGCCGGCCGGTTCGGGTATGCTTTTCTTTTCGGTCTCACTTTTTCATCTCGACATGATTCCACTGGATGTGCTGGGTACTTATTTTCTGGCGTGCCTGGTTTTAGCCATCGCGCCCGGTCCCGACAACCTGTTCGTCTTGACGCAATCGGCCTTGCAAGGCCGGAAAGCAGGGCTGTTGGTGGTCACGGGCTTGTGTACGGGATTGCTTTTTCACACTACGGCTGTCGCACTGGGTGTGGCGGTGATTTTCAAGACATCTGAGCTGGCGTTCACGTTGCTCAAAGTGGCGGGAGCGGTCTATTTGTTGTATCTGGCCTGGGGCGCGTTCAAAAGCGGAGCGACGACGATAGAGGGAAAGAGCAATCCGGTCTTGAACAGCGGCCAGTTGTACCGGCGTGGCATATTCATGAATGTAACCAATCCCAAAGTCAGTATTTTTTTTCTGGCTTTTCTACCGCAGTTCGCCAGTCCTGCGCGGGGTTCACTGGGATGGCAAATGCTGGAATTGGGGTTGGTTTTCATTCTTTCCGCCATTCTGGTGTTCGGTGCCATTGCACTGGCTGCCGGTTCGCTCGGTGAATGGCTGAACCGGTCGTCGCGTGTCCAGCGTATGATCAACTGGCTTGCCGGTACCGTTTTTATCGGACTGGCCGTCAAATTGTTGTTGACTGAACGCTAGCGTACTGGCCGGAATTCTAATGGGAATGGTGCAGGCTGTGCGTGATGGCGAAAATGATACCGATCCCGACGGCAACTAGAACGATTTGCGGGATCGTCTCGCGTAGAGTACTCCGGCGCTGCATTTGCGGCATCAAATCGCTTAAGGCAATGTAGATGAAACCGGCGGAGGCCAACGTCAACACGTAGGGAATCAAGCCTTGGGCGCGGCCCAGCGTGTAGTAACCAATCAGGGCGCCGGTTGTCGACGTGACGGTATTGCTGAGACTGTAAAAAAAGGCCCGTTTGCGGGAAAACCCGGCATTTAACAAGACGATGAAATCACCGACCTGTTGCGGGATTTCATGCGCCAAAATGGCCAGACTGGTGATCAATCCCAGATAAGGATTGGCGAGGAAAGCGGCCGCGATCAAAATACCGTCAGTAATCGAATGAAAACCGTGTCCGATCAGGATCATCCAGCCGGAGTGGCCTGCTTCATGGCGGTCAAACCCTTCTTCGTGAGCGTGACCGTCCCCCTCGTGGTGATGGGAATGTCGGAGAATAGAAAACTTTTCCAGGAGAAAAAAAGCCAGCAGGCCGATTAGCAGAGTCAAAAACAACTCGCCCGCTCCGACACGCATTTCGAACGCCTCCGGCAGCGCATGCAAAAGGGAAGTCGACAGCATCATACCGACCGACAGACTGATCATCAGTTCGATCATTTTGGCCAGTACGGAAAAAGACAGGACAGCTGCCAGAGTGACGCTGACAGTCCCGATACAGAAGACGGCCAGAAGCGTGAAGAGAAGTGCAGTACTGATTTTCAGGTTCCTTTTTAATGACTATCCCGCCGGCAAAGAAAGGAAGACCTGTTTTTCCGGACGGGCCCTGTTGCTGACAGGAAGATGGCAGCGGTCGGATCGACTGTTTCTCTATTTGGGAGAAGCAAGCGCCCTTCTTCGCTGATCGATCGCCTTGATCCGGGTCACCGATTTCGGCAGTGCTTCAAGACGCGCTGAGGTCGCCGGATGCTGGGCCGTGTAGTTTCGCGAGTTGGTGGCCGGATAGCGATAGGCCAGTCTTCTCCAGAAACGGGGCGCATCGTCGATACGGTAACCGCCTCTCAGCGCCATTGCCAAACTCAGGGTATCGGCGTCGATATCCATTTTTTTCGGTACCGGTTTCAACCCTGTCGTACTGACAGGCGTCCTCGGACCGGCCTGAATCAGGTTGTCGATCAGCGCGGTGGCGTTGCGGGTGTTTTGCAATGTTTTGGCATGGCCCAGCACATTATGAGCCATTTCTTTGGAAATGACGTAAGCCAGATTCTCGTCGGATTTGGCGGCGAGCAACATTCCTTTGGTCAACAGGATGCGGCTGCCGTCAGAATAGGCGTTGACGTTGCCGGTATCACCCAGTTCGATACGGAAGCCGCAGGCCGGAGTCAGCGGCACCACGACGTTTTTTCTGGCCTTGTTGCGCAATACCGTTAATCGGACGGACTTGTTTTTGGCTACGAGAGAAGACAGTATTTCGACCGTGTCGCGTTCGGCGTGAGCGCCTTTCGGTGCCGGCTTGTTGTCGATGTTTAATAAAACGTCACCTCGCCGGAGACCGGCCTGCTGGGCACCACTGCCTTCGATTACGTTCATGATCTGCAAGCGGTCTCCAAGCCCGTAGGTTTCAGCGGCCAGATCGGCCATCGCAGGCGAATAGGAATATTTGTTGGCGACACTGAATCCGAGCAGATTCCGGAGCTGTTTACGGCATAGGTCGGCGTTGTTAATCAACAGTTTTCCACCGACTCTGTCAAGCCGGTCTTGCATCTCGACCGTTTGTTTCAGTTTAGCCGGGCCGGCCGTTTCGATCACAGTCTCCGTTTCTTCATCCATCCAGCCGGTGTCCGTTGCACAAGCCGAAATCAGGGCTGCACAGCAAAGACAGACGATTTTGGGCACCACACTGCCGTGCCGGAAGCGATTTTTGAGTGATTGCAGACGGTTCATCATACTGTTGTGTCCTTTTGACGTGTCAGATTGTTCCTGTACTGCCGAATCCACCGGCGCCTCTTTCGCTTTCCCCGAATTCATTCACGACGTGAAAGCCGACCTGAAGAATGGGGACGACGACCAGCTGGGCGAGTCTTTCCAAGGGATTCAACGTAAACGGTTCCGTTCCTCTGTTCCAGGTCGATACCATCAGTTGACCTTGATAGTCGGAATCAATCAATCCGACCAAATTGCCCAGCACGATGCCGTGTTTATGCCCCAGACCGCTTCGGGGAAGAATCAGCGCTGCATAATCCGGATCGGCGATGTGGATTGCCAGACCGGTCGGTACCAGTTGCGTTTCGCCCGGTGAAAAAACGATCGGCTGCGCGATACAGGCGCGCAGGTCGAGACCGGCACTGCCCGGTGTCGCGTACGAAGGCAAATAGTCCCTCATTCTATTGTCGAGTATTTTGATATCTATCGTTTTCATACCGTCTTTTCAAAGGCGTTTTGCGATTTG
>DBGFLV010000205.1:0-7032 GCA_048528425.1 Oxalobacter sp.
GACTCTGGAAGCGATCGACTTTTCTTTTGACGTGCCGGCCTGAAAACGGGCTCCGTCGTGACGGACACGACACGAGCCCGTCTTTCAACTCGACACGCGGCTTTCCCCTGCGGGAAAGCTTTTTGATCCAAACTGCCCGACAATTCGGAAAACACCGGAATTGTCGGGCGTTTCGGACAGTACCTGAACCGGTGGCCTGACCGGTCTTTCAGATGAGGAGCCGGTTTTGGATGGCTGTCGAATCCGGTTTGGCGCCGGTTATAAACCGATACAAAAAGCGTGTACCCCTTCCGTTACGGGGGAAATAACCGTTTTCGGGCATTGGAAGCATGCTGCCTCTGCCGCTGTTGAGCGGTGTTGAAACCGGGGAAGAAAAGGGCAGCACGATACGCCTGTCTACAGGAAAAAGGACTGTTTCAGACAGCCACCCGAAAAAAGTCTTTCCAGCCGGCCTGACTGGGTATTCACCGCTCTGTGGCCAGTCTTCGGCGGGTTTTTTCCGGATTTTACTTCAAGCCGTATCGGGAACGAAAACCCGGAAAATTGATCCAAAAAACAATGACTGTGCCAACTGTGCAGGATACCGACCCGTTTTTTCCATTTTTCCGGACGACATTGATGAACTACGAGGATTTCAGAGGGGTGTTCCCACCCATGGTTACCCCTTTCACGGAAGACGGCCGCGTTGATTATGACGCTTTCGTTTTCAATATCGACAAGTGGAACTCAACCGGCTTGTCCGGTTATCTGGTTATGGGGTCGAACAGCGAAACGACCTTTCTGACTGAAGCAGAAAAACTGGAACTGATTCGGCTGACGGTCGAAACGGCCGCGCCTGAAAAACGGATCATCGTAGGCACGGGACTGGAGTCGATTGCCGACACGATCCGGTTGACCAATCGGGCCGCCCGGCTCGGTGCCCAGTGTGCGCTGTTGCTGACGCCGTATTTTTACGGCTATGAAATGACGAGTGCGGCACTGGAGTCCTATTATCGCGAAACGGCAGACCATTGTGACATTCCGGTTCTGATCTACAACGTTCCGAAATTCACCCACGTCAATATTCAGGCCGATGCGGTTCGCGAGCTGGCACGGCATCCCAACATTATCGGGATGAAAGACAGTGCGGGCGACGTTGCCCAACTGGCCACGTTCCTGAGAGAGACGCCGGATGATTTTTCCATTGCGGTCGGTACCGCCAGCGTCTGGTACCCGGCATTGACGCTGGGAATCAGAACCGGCGTTCACGCACTGGCGAACTGCTGTCCGGATGACGACGTTGCCGTCCAGACCGCCTATGAAAAAGGTGACCGGGAAACCGCTTTGAAAACGTATCAACGTCTGTTTCCGGTCAACGCCGTGGTGACCGGTTCGCTGGGGGTGGCGGCGCTGAAATACGCCTGCGATCTGATGGGTTATCGCGGCGGATACGTACGAAAGCCGCTGCAGCCGGTAACTGAAGACCAAAAGAAAATGATCCGCTCCGTGCTGGAACAGGCCCGGGTGTTGCCGTAAATTCCGTTTCGCTTGCTTGACGGACGCCGGATTTTTCTGCGCTTTCACGGAACCGGCCGGGCCGCAAAAAACGGCTTGAAAACCGGGAGGTTTCAACGATGCTGTGCCTGTCACGCTTCGGATCTCATCCGGTTCCGGACGAAACCCGAAGGGCCGGATGACGCCGTTTAATACCCTGAACGCTTTTTTCTTCATCGGACGCGATCTTTTGAGAACGGGAGAAAAAACCGGACTACGAACAGGACGGGGCCGTCCCGTGTCTAGCCGGGATCGGATGCAGCCAGCCACCGTATGGCAAGAGCGTGTTTTGTCCGCAGTCCGGTTTTCATTTTCTGTTTTCAGTACAGCCGGAAAGAAAAGGTTTGTTGCAGCGACTGGATACAACTGTTTCACTCTCCCGGTTGCGTAAGTCTTCAGGCGAAAGGAGCAATGGATACCGGTTAAAGCGCGTTCATGGCAGGTACGCTGTTCTGTTGGGTAAATAAAAGACGCCGAAAGACTGGTTTGTGTTCGGAACAGCCCAAATGACGGACACCGTTGTCATCAACAACAGCAATCCGCTGTTGTCCTTCTGGAAGCACGCACTTTGCAAAGAATGCTCCTGTTTTCTTCTCCGTTTATGAAAGAATGGGAAGAATTTTTTAATGAAATGAAAGAGATAAATAGTATTTTTCGTGTTTTTTATAAAAAAAGGTCGATCTGGACAGCACGGACTGGAAGGCCGTCGATTTTGAACACATCATCCCTTATTCATCCAATCCAACAACACGTTGGTGTACCCAATGACGGGACAGGGCAGAATACAGCTGTCAGAAAATCCGGTCGGTTTCCGCTATTTCGTCCCAATTTGAGGTATAGCGTCGGGACAGTCTGTCGTGCTTGGGCGTCCAGGAACGCTTCAAATCATTCATTGAAATGCGAAGTGTGCCGTTTCCAAACCGGTCGTTAATGTCGTCGATCACTTTCATCAGTCTGCTTTTGCGGGGATCGGTAAACATGTCCCGGGTACAGACCGATTCGGGAAGCAGGGCCGAGACACCGACCCCCGCTTTTTTGTAAGCGTAACCGGAGCGGAAAATCGTGTCCAGTGCCTTCATGGCGTGTTGCGTCATTCCTATCGTATCGTTTGTCGGAATGGCGAAGGGAAGTGACAGGCAGGGATGATACTGGGGTTTATCCTGACGGAAACGGTTGGTGGACAAAAACACCTGCATCAATCCGGCCACCGATCCCTGCTTTCGCAGCTCTCCGGCAACCCGGGTCGCATGGAAGGCGAGGGCGTTTTGGATGTCGGCTTTGTCGTAAATGGCGGTACCGAACGACCGGCTCGATAGTATCTGTTTTCGGGGAGGCGCAGTTTTAGTCAGATCGAGGCACGCCACACCCCGCAGTTCCAGAATCAGCCTTTCCATCGTCACTCCGTACCGGGCACGCAGGGTTTTGGCATCTGCACAGCGCAATTGCGCTGCTGTCGCGATACCCAAACTTGTCAATGAATCGTTCAGACGACGGCCGATTCCCCATATTTCTCCGACAGGAACACACGCCAGAAGCTTTTCCTGCTGTTTTTCCGACAAGGCGTCGTAAAGAAATACGCCCTTTGATTTCGGGTGTTTTTTCGCGACGAAATTGGCCAGTTTCGCCAGTGTTTTGGTCGGGCCGATTCCGACACACACCGGAATACCGGTTTTTCTCCAGACGGCCTCACGAACCGCAAAGGCGCGGTCGCGCGTATCTTTGAATCCGGTCCAATCCAGAAACGACTCGTCGACGCTGTACATTTCCTGAACCGGTGAAAAAGTCGACAACACTTCCTTGACCCGGTTGCTCAGATCGGCGTAAAGAGGAAAATTGCTGGAAAAAACGACCGTGTCCCGGTATCGGGGTATTTCTTTTATCCTGAACCAGGGTTCGCCCATGCGTATTCCCAGCGCTTTCGCTTCATTGCTGCGGGAAATCACGCAACCGTCGTTACTGGACAGTACCACGACCGGTCTGCCTGCCAGATCCGGACGGAAGACCCGTTCGCAGGAAACGAAAAAATTGTTGCAATCCACGAGAGCGATTTGTTTTGGCATGGCGACGGCTTTTAAAGCAGTTTTCTGAGATTGAACGTGACTACTCCCCAGACTTCCAGTTCGCTGCCTTCGGCCAATTCGATAGGCGCGTAATCAGGGTTTTCCGGCAACAGCCGGATCACTCGGCCGCGCTTGAAAAGACGCTTGACCGTGTATTCACGATCGACGACGGCTAAAACGATGTATCCGTGACGGGGTTCAATTGACCGGTCGACTATGACGGTATCCCCGTCGAAAATACCGGCTCCGGTCATCGAATTGCCGCGTACCCGAAAAAGATAGGAAGCGTTCGGATTGAGCAACAATTTATCGTTCAGGTCGATGCGCGAATGGGACGAATCCGTATGCGGAACGGGAAATCCGGCCGGTATCAGGTTTTCGATTTTCATGATCAGGGCGGGACGCAGGCGAATCGGAAAAGGGAAAGTCATGGTTCGGTTTTTTAGAGGACTGTATAAAAACACAGGTAAATTACTTCTGTCCGCTTGTGGAGGCAAGCTGGACAGTAAGCAAAATGACGTATTTTGGAAACAGAACCGTTTTTTGACAGGGAAGGAAGAAGGACACGACTGTCCGGCAGTGACGCAGAGAACACTCAGGCAACTGACCAGGACCGGATCATGAGTTTTTGGGAACAGACAGCAGTACCTGAGAGGAAAAGCTGTCTACAGACGAAGTGATGCGTCGCTGGACAGGAGCAGCCTTCGCCGCCCGTCATATTAATTTCGCATAATTTATATTATGTAAAATTAAATCATTCATGATGCCACGCTTTCTATTCTGTAGCCAAGTTATGCGGTTTCTTGCCCGCGACAGTGAATTAAGTACAGTACCACAGACTGTACTTTTCGTTTGACTAGCCTGTAACAGGCTCTGTTCTGTGAAGAAGGTTTCACCGCCTTTCTCTTTTTGCCGGGATACGATTTCCGTAAATTCAGGCAGACCGGATCAGACTCGTTAGCCCAAACCGGATATACCTCAGTTTTTCCCACGTCATCAAATAGCGGTCTTTCATTAGACGGTTGATGGTGTAGCCGAGCGAACCGATACCGCGCGGAATGAGCGAGACTTTGTGTACGGTTTCAGTTCCCGGCAGTGGCGCAGAAATTCGTGGAACCGTACAGCTTTAACGATGCTGCTGCCTTGCGGCCAACGGCCGGGACAGTGAGAAGGCTCATGTTGCGCCTGCCCGTCCCGGTATCGCTGTTGTCGGGAAGTCGCGCCCTGGAGAAAATGACTTTCCGTGTGTAAAGCGTTTTCTTTTCAATCCGGGCTTACTCTTTTTTCACTTTACCGTGTATCCGCCGTCCACGGCAATTGCCTGACCGACGATCAGGCTGGCCGCCGGACTGCAGAGCCATAGCACAACGGCGGCAACTTCTTCCGCACGTCCGAGGCGCCCGTTCGGCAGCTCACTGATCAGTGCCTGCAGAGCGGCAGGTTCGCGCTCGATCATGGCTTTCAGCATCGGTGTTTCGACAATGCCTGGACAGACCGCATTGATGTTGATTCCCCGGGCGGCGTATTCCAATGCAGCGCTTTTGGTCATTCCGATGACGCCGTGCTTGGAAGCGTGATAAACGCCCCGTTCCGGAATGCCGATGAGGCCGCCTATTGAAGAGCAGTTGACGATAGCGCCACTTTGCTGTTTGCGCATCTGCCTGAGTTCGTACTTCATGCAATTCCATACGCCCCGAAGATTGATGTTCATGACGCGATCGTATTCTTCACTGCTGGCGTCTGCTGTTTCAGCAACGGGACTGTTGATGCCGGCATTGTTGTAAGCGGCGTCCAGCCGTCCGTAGGCTGAGACAATGTCGTTGATCAGCGCCTCAACAGCTTGTTCGTCAGCCACATCGCATGGAATGGACGTCGCTTTGAAACCGGCTTCAACCAATGCATTAACCTGGTTTCGGGTATCCAGCACGTCGGACAGCACTACCAGGGCCCCTGCTCTCGCAAAGGCTTCTGCCGTTGCCTGTCCGATCCCCTGGGCGGCTCCTGTCACCAGTGCCACTTTATCCTTGAATAACTGTTCCATAAATTGTCCCTTTCCTTTGAAGTCGTTCATCTGCTGTGTACAGGTAGGTATGGTAAGGAAAGAAAGCATGAGAAAATAGGTACAACATTGGCGATGAATTGCCTTTTTCTCTCAAAAGCGTTTCAATTTAGTTTTTGTCTGAAGGAAAAACCCTGCTGCAACCGAACCCTTCTTTGTTTTCGGAATAAAGTCCCCTGATCATCGAAAAAATGCGCCGGTACCTGCCGCTTTCACAAGACCGTTTGTCTTGCCCGGCAAGCCTGAACAGATAAAGGCATTGTTCATTGTCCCGAATGTACAGGAATACCGGCAGTTTCTCCGAGTACATGGGCTGTTGACCGGTTGAGAGAAAGCCTCAGGGAACTTCATTGTTCCGGTAGAACCGACGACATCATTTTTTCTCCGGAATACGCGTCAGACGGAACGCGGCATCGTTCGGATAACACAGAAACGTGAGCGGTACAAAAATCAATGTAGGCCCTGGCCGCTGAAGAGATGTGCCGCTGTTTTTTATATATCAGATGCAAAGAGGAATACGGCAACGGACACGCCGGCAGCAACTCGATCAATTCGCCGTTTTTGATGTATTCAGCAGCGATGAACGCCGGAAGTTCGGTTACAAAATGGCCGGCAAGCGCACCGGCACGCAGATGAAGATAATCATTGACTGTAAAAACAGCAGAAACGTCGTAGGCGTGATTGCCCAGTCTCCACACAGGACGCGCATCCACAACCGATCCCCAGGCACCACACGGCAACCTGGCCAGGTCGGACGGGTCACGTAGGGACGGTGAGGCGTTCAGCAATTTCGGACTGGCGACAAGAAGGTGGCGAAAATCCATCAGGTGCCGTGCGACAACGGAATCGTCAGCGATGGTACCCACCCGTAAGGCGACATCAACCCCGTCTGACACGAGATCCACTCTTCGCTCGGTAGCGTACACGTTCACGGCAATGCGCGGGTGCTTCTGCTGAAACCGCCTGATGATTTCCCACCAGGGCTCAAAAGATTGCGGAAGAGACAAGCGCAGCCGTCCGGTCAGATGGGCCTGTTCCGGTTCCACTGACCGCTTGGCTTCCTGAAGCAGGTCCATGGCAGAACTGGCATATTCCAGCAACCTTGCACCGGCTTCCGTCACCTGACAGCCTTTCGCCGTTCGTTCAAGAAGCAGGACTTTCAACTCTCTTTCCAGCTCCAGAATTTTACGACTCAGCGTAGCCAATGGAATGTGGTTATTGCGGGCAGCGGCAGAGAGACTGCCGCACCGGGCAGTCATCACAAACATTTTGAGGGCATTCAGATCCAATTCTGCCTCTCTCATACGTGGAAGGGTTACTTTCATTTTACACGCTACATATTAAGAAAACAGGTCTATAAAATGAGTTTGTTTTCTGAAA
>DBGFLV010000206.1:0-8512 GCA_048528425.1 Oxalobacter sp.
TTTTTTGTTTTCCTTTTCGGACAAATCATTTCACGGAAAACAGGATCGACAAATTACTTCCGTTACTTAGAAGCAACATAACTCGCTTCAGAGAATCATTTTTCACCGGTTTTAATCAAAGAATAACTTTTGTATTTGATTAAACTGGAAAGAGTGAGTTAGTCTAGACGCATCCCCGCTACCGAACTGAAAAGGAGAATTCCATGAACCGTTTCAAGCGTACTTTTCTCATCGGCACGGCCCTGTTGGGTGTCTTGCTCTTTTCGTCACAGGCACAGGCAGGCAAATTCGGGTATTTCGACGACAGTATTGATAACGAGCCTCGGTACAATTCTTACAACCCGGCACCCAACTATCAGAACAATTACTCGGGGTACTACGAGATGCAGCAGCAACAGCAACGCATCGAAAACCAGCGTCGACAGCTTTCGCGCGACCAGGCACGGGCTTATCAGGAATTCAACCGTTCCCACCAGTACATGAGAAGAAGCGGACGCCACCGCTACTAACGGAAGGGGCAGTGTTTCCCCTGTCAACGGTCTCTTTCGGGTTGGTAGTCCGTCGCGTTTCAGAATCCAGGCCAACCACGACCAGTATGTGCATTGAAAAAAGACACGTTGACGCTCGCGTCCCCCGTTTTCCGGCACGATCCGTTTACCAGGGCAAAGTCCGATTTTGGTAGAAAAAACCGCCTGTCGGACCGTCTTCAGGCAACAAGGCCAGTGAAACGGCTGTTTTGGCACCTTCAAATTCTTCCAAACTTCCATACGGATTCATGCTGGTTCTAACACTGCCGGGATGGGCCGAGTTCACTTTGACAGGCGTGTCTTCCAAAAAACCGGCCAGATGGACGGTAAACGCATTCACAGCCGTCTTGCTGGCGTTATAAGCGAATGCTTTTCCCTGTTTTACCGGTGAATCCGGCAAGCTTTGGGCCGTTAAAGAGCCCAGAATGCTGGACTGGTTGACGATCCGGCCGGCATCGCTTTTTCGGATGAGGGGTAACAGAGTTTGGGTCAGTTCCACCAAAGCGAAAAAATTGGTATCAAACACTTCTTTCAAGACCTGACGAGGCACATCGTATACCTTGTAATCGCCTTCGGGCGCGATACCGGCATTGTTCACCAGAATGTCGAGTCGTCCGAATTTTTCTGAAATGCGGGCCTGCGCCGCCTGAAAAGTACGAACATCGTTTAGATCGATGGCGATGAATTCGATTTCTCCGCCTTCTTCACGGCTTAACGTAGCGACAGCGGCTTCACCTTCCGAGCGATTACGGGCCCCCAGTAAGACATGACATCCCTTGCGCATCAGTAATCGGCAGATTTCGTATCCGATGCCCTTGTTGGCTCCGGTGACCAGAGCGATTTTCAATCCGTTCATCTTCCATCCTTTCTTGTGAAACAATTCTTCAGGTCAAACAGCCACAATCCGGTGGCGGGTCCGCTTTGACTGAAACGGGAATCAATGGCTTTATACAGTGTCCTCCGTTTCTGCCAGAAAACGGGGTTGGGTAAAACGAAATGCCGATTCCGATTTTGCCAGGCTCAAGTAACGCTCTGAGAGCTGACTTTTGGTTTTTTGACATCAAGCACTCTTAGTTGCAATTTTTGCCGGCCGGGGACTTGCCAGGGAATAGACTGTCCAACGGCTAAACCCAACAGGGCACTGCCGACAGGGGCCAGCACGGAAATATGCGAAACACCATCGGCCTTGTCGGGGTAAACGAGCGTGATTTCATATTGATCACCTGTCCCGTCGTCAATAAAACAGGCTGTCGAATTGAGGGTAATGACGTCATCCGGCAATTCTTCCGGTTCCACGACATTGGCTCTGTCCAGTTCATCCTGTAACGCCCCGATACCGGCGATATTCCGGTACTTGGACATTCGCAGCATTTGTTCCAGCCGTTCGTAATCACGGGTGGTTACAGTAATAGGGGGTCTTTCGCTCATACGGATTCCTTTGTTGTGGTCGATGTAGTGAGCCGGCTCCGGAAAGCGACGGAAAAACCATGATCGGACGTGACTGTCCTACTGACGGTTTCGTCTTTTCAAACGGATGAGAGTGAAAGAAGGGAGACACAATCCGGCCGACTGTGAGAATACAATCCGGCCGGACGTTTACTGTTGAGACAAATCAGGGAGTGATAGCGATTTTCAACACACCGTCGCGCTGGTTAGCGAAAAGATCGTAAGCTTCTTCGATCTGGTCAAGACGAAAACGGTGAGTCACCAACTGTTGCAAATCAATGCGTCCGCTTTCCACCACATTGATCAGACGGCGCATGCGTTCCTTTCCGCCGGGGCAAAGTGTCGTAATAATCTTGTGGTCGCCCAGCCCGGTAGCGAAAGCGTCCACTGGCAACGTCAACTTGCCGGAATAAACGCCCAGACTGGACAAAACCCCGCCTGGCTTCAGCACCCGCAGGCAACTCTCGAAAGTGGTCTGCGTTCCCAGCGCTTCGATCGCGACGTCAACGCCCTTGCCATCCGTGATTTTCATGATTTCGTCGACCGGATTTTTTTCACGGAAATTGATGGTAACGTCGGCTCCCATCCGTTTCGCAATCGCCAGCCGCTCAGGCAATCCGTCTACGGCAATGATGCGTGTGGCACCCCGCAATTTGGCCCCTGCCGTCGCACAAAGACCAATCGGCCCCTGAGCGAAAACGACAACAGTGTCACCGATTTTGACTTGCCCGTTTTCCGCCCCGGAAAAACCGGTACTCATGATATCGGGACACATCAAGACCTGTTCGTCCGTCAGACCTGCAGGGATCGGTTCCAGGTTGGCCATCGCGTCCGGAACTAACACGTATTCGGCCTGGCAACCGTCAATGGTATTGCCGAATTTCCAGCCACCGACGGCCTTCCACCCTCCGTTCCCGTGGCCACCACACTGAGAAGGATGATTGTCCAGACAAGCGTAACACTGCCCGCAGGGTGTGATGGCACCGACAACGACGCGTTGTCCGACTTGATAACCGGTCACACCCTCACCGAGTTCCTCAATGACCCCGACGGGTTCGTGACCGATCGTCAATCCCGGTTTGACGGGGTATTCGCCTTTCAGAATGTGGACGTCGGTACCGCAAATCGTCGTGGTCGTGACCTTGACCAGGGCTTGACCGGGGCCGACTTTCGGAACGGGTTTTTCATCGAGAACGATTTTGCCGGGCTTGACAAAAACTGCCGCTTTCATGGTTCGCATAGACTTATCCTTTTATCGCAATGGTTTGGACAGAACGCAAAACGCGTGTTTTCCCTGTCGGCAAGCCGACAGAGGCACACAGGCAACGGCCAGACAACGTTCGCACCCCGGCAACAGGACGCAAAGGCAAAGCAAGAACCGGTACCGTCATCTCGTAGAGTAACTGCCGACAGCCACGCTGTCCAGACAGAAAAGCTTTTCCGGGATTGTCCTGTCACAGAAAACGTGCCGTTTCTTTAATGAAGTGCCGGAAAAAGGGGTACCGTCTTTTCAGCGCAGTAGCACACAACAAAAAGCCGGACTGTCTTGCTGAGGGGAAAATTGCCTTTATGCATAAAACGGGGTCCCCATACGAGTCTGGTCCATTCGAAAAACGCTCTTTAAAATACGATTGTCCTGCCGGCTCCTAAAGGGCTGACCGCCTTTTCGCCATAGGCTGAACGAAAATACGCTAACGCCTTCTCTCCGGTACAATGACCACCGAAAAGAACGAAGTCTTCGGTTGCCATGCACCGGGTTGCGTACACGACATCGGAGAGTACCTCTTCCGATGCATTCATCAGATGCAAACCTCCTATGACCGCCCGTAATTTGTCTTCCGGAAACGTGTCGCGAACGGCTTTCAGAATATTCGTATAGCCGGCATGACCGCACCCGACAATCAATATCATCCCTCTTACCGTTCTCAACACGACTGAAGCGTCGTCGATCAAAGGAACGGCGCCGGTTCCGTCTTCATTAAAAAAATTGCCGGCAACCGGGGCAAAACTGCCCGGTGCCCGCTCGATATCGGTGAAAAAGAACAGTCCGTCGTCCAGACGGACTACGCCATTGACTGGACGAAAAGCAGCGAAAGCGTGCTTTCTGGCCAGATAAGGCATACCGGTGACCCGAACGGGCTGGCCGGGCCGAATCTGGTAAGATTTGTGCCAGAGATAAGGATGACCGTAAACAGGCGGGTTCCCTTTTAACCGGGGATAAAACGTCAATCCCCCGGTGTGATCGTCGTGGCCGTGCGTGATGGCGATGCCATCCAGATTGTCCAGACTGACTCCCAACCGCTTCGCATTTTCCAGAAAAACATCGGTTGTGCCAGTGTCGACCAGCCAGCGACGGCCGTGCGACCACTCCACGAGAATGGAAACACCGTGTTCGGCGATAAACCGGGTAGACGCTACGGTGTCGTCAGTCAACACCGTTACAGTCACTTTTGACGCTTCGGTAGAAACCATTTTCACTCCTTCGTGTCCACAACAGCCGGACTACACCGGCACGCTAGTGACTCACCGGTCCGTACTGCCGGTAAAACAGGCGCCACGCCGGTTTCCGGACTGACGATTGCGTTACCTCAACCGGGTATCGACGGTAAAAAGCGTATTGCGCTTCCTGCCGGGTTCATCGACAGTTGGCAGGTGAAACAGTCCGTTCTCAAGCGGATCGTCGAAAAACGACGCTACCGAAAAGGCCGGCAACCGAGCGCCCGGGATGAGTCGGGTTCCGTTTCTTATACGCCTGCAGGCCCCTTTAAAAGACGAAATCGTTGGCAACGCACGGCGCCTTCCAACGCTTTTGCCGAAAAGAAGAAAGCGTCAACGGTCAGGTAACTCCAGCAGATCGAAATATTGTTTATCTGTCTTTAGAATATGCTCCAACACGATATCGTTGGCAAGATAACTGAACATTTCGTTAAAGTCGAGTCTGTTTTCATCAAACCGGTCAGCCAGCCGTTTTCCCTTTTGCAAAAGCTGTCGGTGAATCAGGGTGTGTTCCGCCGTATCACGATAGCGGGTTGAATCCAGGATGGCTTCTTCATCGGCGAAATGACGTCGTGCAGACTCCAGCAGATCTTCAATCAGGTGCGCGATATCGTTTTTCGGCTTGTTATCCAACATGGCCGAAAGCAATGTATTCACTTCAGAAAACAGTTGACGATGCTGGCCGTCGATAACGGGATGGCCGGATTCATATTCGGGTTTCCAGACCAGTAACGAAAAACGGGAAGTATTGAAGTCGGACATGAATGGATCTGTTTAGCGTGTAATCAGTTTCAGTGCAAGGGGTACCTGTCAATCGAGAAAAACAGCCAGATAACCTCGTTCTTTTACATAGGCAGCTCTCGACGCCTGTTCTATCGGGAAACGGAGCACTTAGCCAGACGGCAGAAAACATGACCCCTCCGGATAAAACGCCCTGTCTGCAAAGTTACTGCCGGAGCGGACGTTGGCTGTCTTCCCCGGTTGCCAACGCTGCAATACGAAAAAGCGCATCCATCAATTCTTTCTTGTGCCAGGTAGAAACGGAATGTCCCGCTTCTGGATAAATAACGGCCTCCGCTTGACCACCGGCTCTCTTCCAGGCTGCGGCCATTTCAGGGGCCGTACCAGCCGGTAGACGCGGATCATTTTTTCCTTGCAAAAAAAGCGCTGGCGGCAAATTGACTTTTTCCCGGCGGGACAGTATAGCCGCAGGACTCGCTTCCTCCATAACGGTTTCATTGATGAAAAAAGCCCGGTGGCACAACAACACGGCCATATTGCGCGTATCCTGTGCCATGCGATACCGTGCAAGTGGATCCAGCACACCGGAACACGTCACGACGAAAGCCATTGCGGCATCGACTTCACTCTCGGCCGGCAAATCAAGAGGTTGTTCCGTTTTATAGCGCGGATCGTCAAAACGCATGGCAGACAACAGAACCAGACAGCCTCCGCTGGAAATGCCCAGACCACCGATTCGCTTCTTGTCGACACCGTATTCTCCGGCATGCCACTTCAGCCAGCGGATTGCACAATTGACGTCGGCCACAGCAGCCGGATAAGGATAACGTGGTGACAATCGGGTGTCTATCGCCATCACCGCTATACCAGTCCGGGCAATCCTTTCCGCAAACCATTGTGTGGCGAACCGGTCTCCCGTCACCCATGCTCCACCATGAACGCACACGACGGCAGGAAATGGGCCTTCCCGAAGGGGACGATAGATTAACGCTCTCAACATTTCACCATCCGGTTTTGCATAAGCGATTTCCCTCACCTGGAACTCAAAGGAACCGGAACAATGAGAGAGTGGCGTTTGAGACATGGCGACTCCCTTATCAGTTATAACAGCACCCGATTATTATACAAGACGAACCGATTTCTGTTTCCTTTAGGAAACAGAGGTTCACCTTTTGACGGCAAGACAACTCTGTTTTCTGTTTCAAAATGACGGGTGTTCTTGAAAAAGGTATCATCCAATGCCCGAAAAATCGTTACAGGCCTTGGAAAAGCGACCGGAAAAACGGGCCCAATCTGAAAAAACCGGCTTGCCGACGGTCACACCGTTTACTGGCCCGGTGTTTTCTGCAAAGCGACAGGTGCCCGGTGAACAAGACAGTGGGAACAAACGAGTCTTTAATACAAGGCCCCTCCCCCTTCTCCCTGATACAACACACTGTAAACCGGTTCACCGGTTTCAAGGTACATTCCGACAATCGAGGCCCGAGCCACACGAACGAGGCAACACGTGAGACTGGAAACATGGCGCTGACCCGCTGAAAATCCGCCCTGTTCCGACAAGGTCGATACTACGGGCGGTATTTTTCCTGGCATAAACGGAACCTTCACGCCAGGGCCTTGATCCTGAACAACCAATCGTCTATCGCTTCCCGACGGAATTTCGGTCGGCTGCATCCGTTTTCCGGTATCGCCTTTCTTCGACGGGGCGCTCTCAACTGTACCTTGATCGGTCTCGGTTCGTTCGGTCCGGTACCGTATCCCCAGATACGAACCATAGTTGTGTCCAGAATGTGCCAACCGGCGATACGAATGGGATACCGTTCAATAAGCATTTCATTGATCCGGTTACGGACCGTGTCATACGACAAAGACATGGTTTCGGCAAGTTCAGTGACTGTCTTATTTTCCTTTTTCAGAATGGTCAGGATAGTTTTCCTTTGTTTTTCAACATTTTTCTTCATAACGTCCACACTCCTTTTTGGATTCCACAAAAATATGGTTTTTACCGTCAAGCCAATGCCTCGATGGTAAGACCTCCTTGTCACGAACTCGCTAGTCGTTCAGCAGAGATTTTCCCGGAGAGTCCGGCCACTCCTTTCTCCCATCTGTGCTGCCTTTTTGGCAACAAACTGTAAAATTTCGCAGACCCATGAACAATCCGGTTTGAATCGACCTGACGGCTTTCTTTTCCCTGCCGGGAGCCCTTACCAGACCCTGTGGTAAAGGCCACAGAATTGTCGGCCTGCGCTTTTCAATAAAAGCCCTGTTCGGGTCGGTTGATCCCCTGCCAACGTGGCTGTCTGAAATCCGGACGCTTATTCCGTCTTTCCGACAACCGGGAGCTTTGTCGAAAAACCGGTAAACCCGAAAGTGTCTAGACATTATTTTCCGGATCCCCATGAAAGGTACGGGGTCCCTTCTTCCCGACCAACCTGGGCCACGATGCGAACGACTTTTTTCATTCGTTATCAAACAAGGTCGTTTCTGATCGTCCAAAAACTGGTTCGAAAGGGTAAGTGCATGAAAAAGCATGTTAACTTTATAGCCATATTTGAACAATTTTTGTCATTATAACCATTTAAGGTCTTTTTTAACCCATTAAAGTTTTCCATCTGGAAAATTTATTCCATTTATGGCTTATTACTCCCTAAATGCTTAGAACGCTAAAACTGATACACTCTTTATGGTCTGGTCTGGATGGCTATCTTATCTGAAAACGCCTTTTATACACTTTCAAAAAATGCCTTTTTCAGCCAGTGAGCCCTTCTGGTTCAGCGGAATCGACCGCTAGGGAAGCCAAGGTTCGGCAGGACAACACGGATTTTCAGGCGCACGATAACCCTGTGTCTGCTGATTGCGCTGCCGCGCAAGTCATCCCCTGAAAAGAAAGCCCAAGCAAAAAAGCAATGACGACACGACAAGCGCGGATGTGTTGTTCTCTGCCACAAGGTTGCTTTCTTTCTGTACGACCGGTTTAACAAGAAATCGCGAACTTGCCGGGAAACTTTTACAGCCGGTCCGGTATCCCCTTATTCACGAGACGGCACACGTTCGAAGCCGTTCCGATGTGCCCCCTCCATTCCCACCTCTACCTTCAACCCGGGCAACAACCGGACGCATCACCAAAACTTCATCTTCACCTTGCTGCCCTCCCTTGAGGCAGACGCTTTTAACAGTCTCATCAGTTACTTTCTGCGACAGCATGGGAAACGGTAACTGCTCAGTTCGCATGACTTATTTACAACGACAGAAGACAAAACAAAAACGAGCGTTTGCTTCCGCCCAAGTTGATCCCCGGCACC
>DBGFLV010000207.1:0-1714 GCA_048528425.1 Oxalobacter sp.
GGCGTGTCATGAGGGCCGCCGGGAGTGTTCGCACTCAGCTGAAGAAAGAAAGGAAAAGAAATGCCTCGTCGTCGTGAAGTACCCAAGCGCGAGATTTTGCCGGATCCGAAGTTCGGTAATGTCGATGTTGCAAAGTTTGTCAATGTACTGATGCTGTCCGGAAAGAAGTCAGTTGCCGAAAATATCATTTATGGCGCCTTTGACATTATTGAAAGCAAATCCGGAAAAGACCCTCTGGAAGTCTTTGTTCAGGCGGTCAACAACTGCAAGCCGCTGGTGGAAGTCAAGTCCCGTCGTGTCGGTGGCGCCAACTACCAGGTGCCGGTTGAGGTGCGTCCCGTGCGTCGTATGGCCCTGTCCATGCGTTGGCTGCGTGAAGCGGCGACGAAACGCAGTGAAAAGTCCATGCCGCAGCGTTTGGCAGGCGAATTGATGGAGGCGGCAGAAGGTCGTGGCGGCGCCATGAGAAAGCGTGACGAAGTGCATCGGATGGCGGAAGCCAACAAGGCTTTCTCGCATTTCCGTTTCTAGTACAGGAATGAGTGGGCGACAGGTGCGGGCTGTCTTTTTCGACCGTCGCTCGTGGAAAATATCTGGCAAGCCGGGCGCATTTATGGAAGAAATGCTGCTCGGTTTTGTTTATTAAAAAGTTTTAGGATAGATTATGGCTCGCAAGACACCGATCGAACGTTATCGTAACATTGGTATTTCTGCTCATATTGACGCAGGTAAAACGACGACGACGGAACGTATTCTTTTTTATACCGGAGTTAATCACAAATTGGGTGAAGTTCATGATGGCGCAGCTACCATGGACTGGATGGAACAGGAACAGGAACGCGGCATTACCATTACTTCTGCAGCAACGACTTGTTTCTGGAATGGCATGGCCAACAATTTCCCGAATCATCGTATTAACATAATTGACACCCCGGGCCACGTCGACTTCACGATCGAAGTGGAACGCTCTATGCGTGTGCTGGATGGCGCCTGCATGGTGTACTGTGCGGTTGGCGGCGTTCAGCCACAGTCCGAGACCGTTTGGCGTCAAGCGAACAAGTACAAGGTGCCTCGTCTGGCATTCGTCAACAAAATGGATCGTACCGGTGCCAACTTTTTCAAGGTTTACGACCAGATGCGTTCCCGTCTGAAAGCGAATCCAGTGCCTCTTCAGATTCCTATCGGAGCCGAAGACAATTTTGAAGGGGTGGTCGACCTGATCAAAATGAAGGGGATTTACTGGGATGAGTCTTCCCAGGGTACCAAGTTCGAGTACCGCGATGTACCGGCTGAACTGATGGATGAGGCAAAAGAATGGCGTGAAAAACTGGTCGAAGTGGCCGCTGAATCCAGTGAAGAATTGATGGACAAATATTTGAACGACGGTGACCTGTCTGAAGAAGACATTAAAAAAGCACTGCGTCAGCGTACCATCGATGGGGAAATCGTACCGATGATGTGTGGCTCCGCCTTCAAGAACAAAGGTGTTCAAGCCATGTTGGACGCGGTCATTGAATATTTGCCGTCACCAGTAGACATTCCGGCTGTGGAAGGAACGGATGACAACGACCAGGTCATTACCCGAAAAGCGGCTGACGACGAGAAGTTCTCGGCGCTGGCTTTCAAGATCATGACCGACCCGTTCGTCGGACAGCTGATTTTCTTCCGGGTTTATTCGGGCGTGGTCAAGTCGGGCGATACAGTCTTGAATCCG
>DBGFLV010000208.1:0-5872 GCA_048528425.1 Oxalobacter sp.
TTTTCAACCGGAGTCATTCTCGAGCCGTTACCGGTTGACCGGATCCTGAACGGGTTGCCGGACGCTGTTGCCGATCTGAAAGAAGACAACTGGTTAAACGCCGCCGAAGCGATCATGACGACCGATACCATTCCGAAAGCGGCGTCGAAAGAGGTGGTCATTGACGGCAAGACCGTCACACTAACCGGTATGTGCAAGGGATCAGGGATGATCAAGCCGAACATGGCGACCATGCTAGGATTTATTGCAACCGATGCCGTCATTCCGCAATCCGTTCTGGAAGTCATGCTGAAGTCGGCAGTGGACAAGTCGTTCAACTGCATTACAGTCGACGGAGATACGTCGACAAACGATTCCCTGATGCTGATCGCGACCGGCAAGGTGGACATTGGATTAACCCGTGTCCATTCTCCAAACTACCGGCCGATGCTGGAAGCCGTCACGGAACTGGCACAAGAACTCGCGCAGAAAATCATTCGTGACGGAGAAGGCGCTTCCAAGTTCATCACAATCGTCGTGGAAGAAGGACAATCGGAAGAAGAATGCCGCCGGATCGCTTATTCAGTTGCCCAGTCGCCGCTGGTCAAAACGGCTTTTTTCGCGTCCGATCCGAATCTGGGCCGTATTCTGGCCGCCATTGGGTACGCTGGTATCGAGGATCTGGACGTCGGCAAACTGAATCTTTACCTGGATGAGGTCTGGGTCGCCAAAAACGGGGGCAGAAATCCTGATTATCAGGAAGAAGACGGTCAGCGTGTCATGAAAAAGAATGAGATTTTGGTCAGAATTACGCTCGCACGCGGAAAAGCGACTTCGACTGTCTGGACATGTGATTTGTCGCACGATTACGTTTCCATCAATGCCGATTATCGCTCGTAAATGACGACACTTGAACAATTTTTGACCCGTGCCGAAGCGATGCTAACTCGGCTGGAAGCGCTGTTGCCCGAGAAGACGGCCACGGTTCTTGACTGGAATTCTCCTACGGCCGCGTTCCGCTGGCGGAAAAAAAACGGCCGCGGCGTTTTGACGCCGATTGCGCATATTTCGCCGATCTCGCTGCCGGATCTGTTTTTCGTTGAACGACAAAAGGCATTGCTGGAACAGAACACACGCCAGTTTTTACAGGGCAAGCCCGCCAACAACGTATTGTTGACTGGCGCCCGGGGTACCGGTAAGTCGTCACTGGTTCGGGCTTGTCTGAATGCATTTTCAAAAGAAGGCCTTCGTCTGATCGAAGTCGACAAGGACGATCTGGTTGATCTGGACGAAATTTCCGATCTGGTTGCCCGTCGTCCGGAACGTTTCATTCTTTATTGCGACGATTTGTCGTTTGACGAGGGCGACAGCAGTTACAAGGCCTTGAAAGTCGCCTTGGACGGCAGTGTGGCGGCCCAGAGCGAGAATATCCTGATTTACGCGACGTCGAACCGTCGGCATCTTTTGCCCGAGAAAATGTCGGACAACACAGGATACGCACACGACGAAAACGGGGACTTGCACCCCAGTGAAACCGTCGAGGAAAAGATTTCTTTTTCAGATCGTTTCGGCCTCTGGCTTTCTTTTTATCCCTATTCACAGGAAGAATACCTGTTCATTACTGCACACTGGCTCAGATTTTTCGGTTGTTCGGAAGACCAGATCGCGCAGGCTCGGGAAGAGGCCTTGCAATGGGCGCTGCACCGTGGCTCGCGTTCCGGGCGCACGGCCTGGCAATTTGCCCGGGATTATGCCGGGCGCGTGTTGTAATGCCTTTTTTCTCCCCTTTGATCTTCCCACAACCCGGTTGCGGCCTAATCGACTCTTTAATGAGAATGCGCAACGGTTTTTAACGGGGCTTGCGTAAAGTGTTTCCGATCCAGAGGAGCATCTTTTATGTGAGGACTCACCATGTTGATGACCGGGCTTGCCAGTCGCTATGCGCATCAACTGATTCAAGCGCGTGAAAAGGGGGAAATGCTTCCTTCGCTTTCCTCCCGCTATCCTCTTACTGTCGAAGACGCTTATGAAATCGCGGAGAAAATCAGTGAAATCCGCATTGCCGAAGGCGAAAATGTCATTGGCTGGAAGTTCGATTATTTTACGGACACGTCATCTGAAAACCGCGAAAAGGTACGCTTTCCTTTCTGGTCAAGACTGTACGACACCACCGTGCACTTCATGGAGAACAGCGAAGGCCGTTTCAGCCTGAAAAACCTGTCGGCTCCGGCGATGGAAGCGGAAGTAATTTTCAGACTGGGAAAGTTGCCGCCGGAAAACGCCGACGTTCAACAGTTGGCCGACTGTATCGAGTGGATGGCGCATGGTATCGAGATAACGAATTATCCTTTTCAGACCGGTACTAAAAGTCTGGTCGATGCCATTATTGCATTCGGCATGCATGGAGCGCTCTTGGTCGGTGAACCGAAAATCGTTTCCGAAGGCAGCCGGAAAAGCCTTTACGCCGTGTCGAAATGTGCTAGTCTCTCGGTCGCCTGTAATGACGTCATCAGAACGGCTGGTTTCGGCAGTGAAGCCACAAGCAATCCGTTACAGGGACTGTTGACCTTGTACCAGCTTTTGAACGCTATGCCGGGCACGCCTTCCTTGCACATCGGCGACATTGTCGCAACCGGTTCGTGGACAAAACCGCTGGCCGTGCACCCCGGGGAAGTCTGGCAAACGGCGGTTTCCGGTTTGCTCTTACCCGGGCTGACGGTGGAACTCACTTCATGAAAACGATGGGCTTTCCCGAAGGGAATCCAGCTTGGCAAGTTGATCCCGAAGTTTTTCCAGTACGGTTGAATAGGAAGACAGACGCTCTCTTTCGGCCGCGACCACTTTTTCCGGCGCCTTTGACACGAAGTGCTCGTTCGACAGTTTTGCGTTGACCCGGGCAATTTCGCCTTCCAGTTTGGCGATCTCCCGTGACAGACGCTCCCGTTCCGCCGTCACGTCAATTTCCACTTTCAGCATGAGTTTGACGTCGCCCACTATCGAGACCGGGGCGGGCGAAGGCGGCAGCGTGTCCGCCATCCGAACTTCAGAAAGTTTTCCCAACGCTTGCAAATACGGAACGAAGGACGACAACCGGGAAAAATTGGAGCTGTCTGTCGTTTCCATGAAAAGCGGAACCCGTTTGGCCGGTGACAATTGCATTTCGCCGCGCAGATTGCGACAGGCGTCAATCAAGGCCTTGCATTGCGCCATCCACGTATCGGCTTCCTCGTCCATTTTGTCGAGCTGGGGAAGAGGATAAGTTTGAAGCATCAACGTATCCCCTTCTTTGAGAGCCTTTCCAGTCAACGGAACGACCTTTTGCCAGAGTTCTTCCGTAATGAACGGAATGATGGGATGAGCCAGTCGCAAGATTTTTTCCAGAACAGTCAGGAGCGTGTGACGCGTCGCTCTCTTTTGCGCTACGTCGCCTTCCTGAAGCTGAACTTTCGCCATCTCAACGTACCAGTCGCAGTATTCATCCCAGATGAATCGATAAAGGGCAGAAGCGATGTTGTCGAACCGGTATTCCGCAAAGCCTTTTTCAACGTCGGCAGCGGTCCGCTGGAACTGGGAAACGATCCAACGATCGGTCAGCGAAAAGGCCATGTCCCGCTTCTCGACCCCGAAACCGCAGTCTTCCCCTTCCGTGTTCATCAAAACGAAGCGGGTCGCATTCCACAATTTGTTACAGAAATTACGATAACCTTCGCAACGGTTCAGGTCGAAATTGATGTTTCGGCCGAGAGAAGCGTAACTGGCCATTGTGAAGCGGAGTGCGTCGGTTCCGAAGGCCGGAATGCCCTTGCCGAATTCCTTACGGGTCGCTTTGGCGATCGAATCGGCCTGTTTCGGATTCATCAGTCCGAACGTTCTCTGTTTGACGAGCGAATCGACGTCGATTCCGTCGATCAGGTCGATCGGGTTTAAGGTGTTTCCTTTCGATTTCGACATTTTCTGACCGCTTGCGTCCCGGACGAGACCATGCACGTACACGGTCTTGAACGGGACTTTGCCGGTGAAGTGCGCTGTCATCATCACCATGCGGGCGACCCAGAAGAAAATGATGTCGAAGCCGGTTACCAAAACAGTGGAAGGTAAAAACAGGCGGTACTCGGGTGTGTCCTCGGGCCAGCCCAGTGTCGAAAACGGAACCAGGGCTGACGAGAACCAGGTATCCAGCACGTCCGGATCACGCCGGATCGGTCTGTCGCCGGCTTGGGCACGCGCTTCTTCCTCGGTTTTCGCGACGTAAATGTTGCCTTCGTCATCGTACCAGGCCGGAATCTGGTGGCCCCACCAGAGTTGTCTGGAAATACACCAGTCCTGAATGTTGTTCAACCACTGGTTGTAGGTGTTGACCCAGTTTTCCGGCATAAACCGGATTTCTCCATTGGCGACTTTTTCCAACGCAACGTCCGAGAGCGATTGACCAGGGAAATACGTTCCTTCCGGAGCCGGTTTGCTCATGGCGACAAACCACTGATCGGTCAACATCGGTTCGATCACGACACCAGTCCGGTCACCGCGCGGGACCATCAGCTTGTGCGGTTCGATCGCTTCGAGCCATCCTTGTGTTTGCAAGTCGGCGACGATTTTTTTTCTGGCGTCGAAACGGTCAAGACCGCGATAGGCTGCGGGTGCATTGTCGTTGATCCTGGCGTCCAGTGTGAAAATGGTGATGGGGTCCAGATGGTGGCGCGTTCCGACGGCATAGTCGTTGAAATCATGGGCGGGCGTGATCTTGACGCACCCGGTACCGAACGTCTTGTCGACGTATTCGTCAGCGATGACCGGAATCTGACGACCGGTTAGGGGGAGGTCGATCATTTTGCCGATCAGGTGAGCGTACCGTTCGTCAGTCGGATTGACGGCGACTGCCACGTCGCCCAGCATGGTCTCGGGCCGTGTCGTGGCTACGGTCAGAAAACCGGAACCATCGGAAAAGGGATAACGGATATGCCACATCGAACCGTTTTCTTCTTCGGAAACGACTTCCAGATCGGAAACGGCCGTACCTAAAACAGGGTCCCAATTCACCAGTCGTTTGCCCCGGTAGATCAACCCTTCTTTGTAAAGTCGAACGAAAACGTCGGTCACGACATCAGAACGGGTCTTGTCCATCGTGAAATATTCCCGATCCCAGTCGGGAGACGTCCCCATACGCCGCATCTGTCCGGTGATCGTCGAGCCGGATTGTTCTTTCCATTCCCAAACCTTTTCCAGAAATTTTTCGCGCCCCAAATCGTGGCGTGAAACACGCTGAGCGTCGAGCTGACGTTCGACGACGATCTGGGTAGCGATACCGGCGTGATCGGTACCGGGAATCCAGGCTGTATTGAAGCCGCGCATACGATGATAGCGAACCAGACCATCCATAATGGTCTGGTTGAAAGCGTGGCCCATGTGCAGCGTCCCCGTGACGTTGGGCGGAGGAAGCTGGATGGCAAAAGACGGTTTGTTTTCATTTAAGGAAGCGCGAAAATATCCGCGTTTTTCCCATTCTTCCCGCCAGTGTTTTTCAATGTCGGCAGGGTCGAAAGACTTGGCTAATTCCATGGTCGGATAGAGATTTTGCTAAAATTCAATAAAGTGACTATTATAATGGACGACGACAGGGACGAACCTGAAAGATGACGTTATAATAGTTTCAATGTAGTAAAATTCATCAGAATGCTAGGGGTTCTGGTCGCAAGGCCGGGCGAGATACACCCTCTGAACCTGATCTGGGTAATGCCAGCGAAGGGAAGCGAAAAGTGATGCGGGCGACATCGTCGCAGTTTTATCTTGAGATTCCTTAGCTGGGTTGATGTGGTATATGCTTAAGGAATCGATATGAACGCCAATCCAAAATTCTTGTCCTCGACTGCCAAGGTCGACGAAGCCGCGGTCCAAC
>DBGFLV010000209.1:0-1685 GCA_048528425.1 Oxalobacter sp.
GCCGCCCGCCAGGGATCTGCCCGAGGCCAATACTACCTGGGCAGCGCCTATTACAACGGTCTGGGGACGCCGACCGACGTGCACCAGGCCGTCTACTGGTTTGAAAAAAGCGCTGCCGGCGACCATGCTTATGGTCAGCTGGCGCTGGGTTCAATGTACGCTCTCGGCAAAGGAAAACCCAAAAACGAACATGAAGCTTTCCAGTGGTTTGACAAATCGGCCCGACAAGGCACCCCCGAAGCGCAGTACTTGCTGGGCATGCTTTACCTGGAGGGAAGCGGCATTCCGAAAAACGATAAAAAAGCGATTGCCTGGCTTGAAAAAGCCGCCCGACAAAACTATCTGCTTGCCCAGAAAATGCTGGCAGGGCTTTACCTCCACGCGAAAAACAAAACGTACCCCGGCCCGTATTCGTTCGACAAAAACGTGCCCAGAGCCCGTTACTGGCTGGAGAAAAGCGCTGCCAAAGGCGACACGGACAGTGAAGTCATGCTGGCTTTTATGCTCATGGATGGCTATCACACCCGTCCGGACCTCAAACGGGCCAAAAAACTGATGGACAAGGCCATCTCAAAAGGGAATATCCGAGCCGTAGTCCTGTCGGGCTTTTACTATGAAAAGTTCGCGCCTCACCAGGACAAAAAACGGGCCGTTGCCGCTTATCGGCAGGCGGCTGCCGCAGGCGAACCGATCGCCATCGAACGTCTCCGCCAACTGGGTCTTCCCGTCACGCTTAAGAAATAACACCGCCCTCCTCTGCCGGTCGTTGCGCAATAGGGGAAAAAGAGGAGTAGCGTTTTCGGGAAAACGCCGTGTCAGACACGACCTCGTCGTTTTCAACCGGGCTTGATGAAAAACATCTGGACAAAAGAGGTGAAAGTCCTCTTTTGTCGATCGAAGCGCTTTCCAAAGGACGGAGCTTCGGAAAAAACGCATCAACCGCTGCAGCCGACCGGTCTTCCGGACGGTTCAACCGGAAAAACCGGTAGCAACGCGGGCAAAAACGGTCATTGCCGTCCGACGGAGTCAGGGCGAACTGCGCCGAGTCGATCCGGCAACGCCGGGAAACGGCACGACAAATCCGGAAGAAACGGCAACGGCCGAAACGATACGCAGCCCGAGGCAACGTCTGTTCCCTGTTGAGCTGGCAGAAAGAGCCGCCTCTTTTAAGGTGTTCCTTTTCCCGTCCAGACAGAGCGTCGGGCACCCCCATGTGCAACGCGACAATCCCGACGTTACCCTTCCCAGATCCGGTCGAGCAGATCGTCACGCTTCACGGGCAACCCGGTTCCCTGCCGTCGCTCTTTCAGAAAACAAAAACGGCAACCGGACATAGCCCCGGTTGCCGCTAAATACCCAGAAAATGGACTCGGTCAATTCCCCTTTTTCGCCACCTTCTCCATATAAATGAACCGCAGCTTCGGCGTCACCTGCTCTTCCCGGAACCGGCGATAGCCGAGTCCCTCGTACAATTTCAGGTTTCGGATACTGATGTCGCTCGTAAACAGTTCGTAGCGTGGTTTCGGACACGACTTTTCAATCGCGACCAGCAGTTGCGTGCCGATCCCGCGCCCCTGCTTTTCCGGCAAAACCATCAGTTTGCCGATATGAAGCGTATCGCCCTCTTCACGAGCGCGAACCGAACCGATAATGACACCGGCCTCGTCCACCGCCTTTAACATGAC
>DBGFLV010000210.1:0-4737 GCA_048528425.1 Oxalobacter sp.
CTGTCGATTTCGCCGGAAGCCCGGGCGATATTGGTGAACAGTGCCGATGGGGATGCCCGCAAACTACTGAACAATCTGGAAATCGCGGCACAGGCCGCCTTTGCCCGAAAAGAGAATGAAATCGGCGTACCGCTGTTGAAACAGACGCTAGGTGACGCCATGCGTCGCTTCGACAACAAGGGTGACCAGTTTTACGACCAGATCTCCGCGCTGCACAAATCGGTCAGAGGATCCGATCCGAATGCGGCACTTTACTGGTTGACCCGGATGCTGGATGGAGGCGTCGATCCACGCTACCTGGCCAGGCGCATCATCCGCATGGCCTGGGAAGATGTCGGTCTGGCCGATCCGCGTGCGATGCAGATCGCCAACGATGCCGCGGCTACCTATGAACGTCTGGGCAGTCCGGAAGGTGAGCTGGCACTTTCGCAGGTAGTCATTTATCTGTCAGTCGCCGCCAAAAGCAATGCCGGTTATAACGCTTACAATCAGGCCAGAGCTTTTGTCAGACAGGACAAAAGCCGTGAAGTCCCCGTGCATTTGCGCAACGCTCCGACAAAGCTCATGAAAGAGCTGGGTTACGGTCACGAATACCGTTACGCCCATGACGAACCCAACGCCTACGCGGCCGGTGAGACCTACTTTCCGGACGGTATGCCCGAGATGCAATGGTACAAACCGACGCCTTACGGACTGGAGAAAAAAATCGGGGAAAAACTCGATTACCTGGCCGAACTGGACAAGGCGGCCGGAAAAAAAAGAAAATAGAAAAAGCTTTTTCACACCGGAACGAAACGGATGCGTCTTCCCTCATCCCGGGTTAATCCGGCTTACGATCCCTTTCCTTGGACAAACACGAACTCATTCATCCCTTATTCCCTGTTGGTTTCCATTCACCGGCAGGACGGATACAATGATGTTTAAAGTTGTTTAAAAACAGCGCCCCGTCGGGCGTAACGGATTTATTTTGAAAAAGCACGCTCTTCTGTGGACTAACGTCCTGGTCTGCCTGATCATACTCGTCGGCTTTCTGGTGACGGCCGTCGTCAGTTACCGTTCCAATATCGGCGTCTTCGAAAAAGACATCGAACAGGTGTCGACCCTGGCTACCGAAGGTATCCATTCACGTATCGCTTCCCTGTTTTCTCGTCCGGTCAGTGTGTCGCTGACGATGGCAAACGATCATTTGCTCAAAACGTTTTTGTCCGATGAAACCCGACGTCTTAACGATCCGGCCTATATCGCGAACATGCGTGACTATCTGGATGGCTACCGGGAAAAATATCAGTACGATTCAGTCTTTCTGGTCTCGTCGCAAACGAAACACTATTATCACTACAGCGGACTAAACCGCACGCTCGCCTCGGACAACCCCGAGAATACCTGGTACTACGCGTTTGTCCGGAATCCGGAAGAATACGAACTGAACATCGACAACGACGAAGCGACCGATGACAGCATCACCGTCTTTGTCAACGGCAAAATCAGGGACAACGACGGTACCACACTGGGCGTCGTCGGCGTGGGCTTCAAAGTTGACTTCCTGCAAAAACTGCTGGCCGCTTACGACGAACAGTTCGGTGTCAAAGCCACCCTGGTCGACAGCTCCGGTATGGTACAGATTTCCTCAGTCAAAAACGGACACGAAAAGGTCGATTTTTTCGTCGACAGCCATTTACCCGACTTGAGGCAACGCCTTCTTGAACAGGGGGAGGAACCCCACACCTTTTGGGACACGGCCGGTCGTCAGGACCGGTACATCGTTGCCCAGTACATCCCGTCTTTGAAGTGGTATCTCGTCGTTGAAAACGACGTTTCCGCCGTTAAAAGCCAATTTCGGCAACAAATCCTGGCCGGCTTCTTCATCGTCGTCTGTGTCATCGCTCTGGTGCTCTTCGCCATTACGAGTCTGATCAAGAAATACAACGCCCACATCGTCAAGCTGACCGTGTCACAAGAAACCGAATATCAGCAGTTACTGCACCATGCCACGGAAAAACTTTACGAAAACATTTACGAATTGGACATTACCCGCAATCGCGCGGGTGGCGAAACGACCCGATGTTACTTTGAACGCCTCGGCCTGAGCAAAGACGCCCCCTACGACGAGGCACTCGACATCATTGCCCGGCAACAAATCCATGAAAAATACATTGCCGGTTATCTGGAAACTTTCCGTTGCGAGTCCGTGCTGAAAGCCTATCAAGGCGGTATTAACCACTTGAGCTATGATTTTTTATGTACGCAAGACGGTGAAAACTATCACTGGATGCGCATCAACGCCCAGATTTTCTTCTGGCATTCGGATCAGTCTGTCCGAATGATCGTCTACCGCAAAAATATTGATTCGGAAAAACGGCGCGAAGAAGGCTTACTGGAAGAAGTGCAGAAAGATCCGATGACCGGTCTTTACAATAAACGTGCAACAGAAACCCTGATCACGGAAAGCCTTTTCAAGGCTTCGTCCGGTGAAACAAAACACGTTTTCCTGATTTTCGACATCGATCTTTTCAAAAACATCAACGACCACTTCGGCCATGCGTTCGGCGACAGTGTCATCAGCAAATTTGCCGCTGAACTTAAAGCCCAGTTCCGAAATGACGACATCGTCGGCCGTATCGGTGGAGACGAGTTCGTGGTATTGCTGAAAAATTACGACCGGATCGAAAACGTCCGCGACAAACTGGACCGGCTCTGCGCAAAAATCGCCCGGAAGGACTTCGGCCAAAAACAGCGTTTCCACCTTTCTGCCAGTATCGGGGTGTCCTTCTTCCCCGAACAGGGAACCTCGTACACCGAACTGTACGAAAAGGCCGATCAGGCACTTTATTACTCCAAATCGCATGGCCGCGCCCGTTTTACCGTTTTTGGTGAAGAAACGTCTGTCGTCGACGCTTCCCGTGTCGACGCCCGGGACATGGAAACCCTTTTACACAATACCACCGACGGGATCGCCAAGTTCGCCTGCACGGAAGACTTCCAGTTGCTTTACTATAACCAGAAATGGGTGGAACTGACCGGTCTGTCCGACGACGTGCTCTCACTGTCTCATTTCAGCGGTTTGTCTCTGGTCCATCCGGAAGATCGCGAAGAAGCCGTACGCACTATTGGCAAAGCAGCTGAAAACGACACGCCTTTCACTCTCTTTTTCCGACTGCAACGCCCGGATGGCCAAACGATCGCAGTCAGATTCAACGGTTATTTCATCAACGAACGGTTCGAAAACCGCTATCCCGTTTTTTACGGCGTTTACACCAATCTGTCCCCTGTTGCCTTTCCCATACGGGAAAATGTGCTTTGAACCAGCCGGCCATTCCGCTGCCATTCTGACGCGGAGTCCGTTCCTTCCTCCGGAAAGGGCGACAAAACCGGCCGAAACCGGGGTACGTTCCGAACACGCATAAAAAAGGACCCGGATCCTTTTTCTTCCGGGCCCTTCCTTTCCAAGGTGTCGTCAGTTCAAATGACCCCCTGCCCCAACATGGCGTCCGCAACCTTGACGAAACCGGCGATGTTGGCGCCGCTGATATAGCTGACCGATCCGTCAGCACGAGTACCGTATTTGACACATGCATTGTGAATGTTTTTCATAATTTCGTTCAAATGCCGATCCACTTCTTCACGCGACCACGACAGTCGAAGTGCGTTTTGCGACATTTCCAGACCCGAAGTCGCGACACCGCCTGCATTGCTTGCTTTGCCCGGCGCGTACAGAATGCGCGCTTCTTCAAACAGTTTGGCGGCCTCGATGGTCGAAGGCATGTTGGCCCCTTCCGCCACACAGATGACACCGTTTTTGAGCAGGGTACGCGCGTCGTTTTCATCCAGTTCGTTCTGCGTTGCGCAAGGCAGTGCGACATCGACCGGTACGTTCCACGGCCGCGCTCCGGCATGGAATTCGGCACCGACTTCTTTTGCGTATTCACTGCACCGGCCGTATTTGACGTTCTTGATTTCCATCAGTTTGGCCAGTTTTTCCGGTGTAAAGCCCGCTTCGTCGACGACAGTGCCGCCGGAATCGGATACGGTCACCACTTTCGCCCCCAACTGCATGGCTTTTTCAACGGCATACTGGGCAACGTTGCCGGAACCGGATACGGATACCCGCATGCCTTCGAGTTTCTTACCGGCACGCTTTAACATCTCTTCGACGAAGTACACCGTACCGTAACCGGTCGCTTCAGGCCGAATCAGAGAACCGCCGAAGGAAAGGCCCTTGCCGGTAAAGACGCAATCGGTACGATTGGCGATTTTTTTATACATGCCGACCATGTACCCGACTTCGCGTCCGCCGACACCGATGTCACCGGCCGGAACGTCCGTATCAGAACCGATGTGCCGGTACAATTCGGAAAGGAAAGCCTGACAGAAACGCATGATTTCATTGTCGCTTTTTCCTTTCGGATCGAAATCGGAACCGCCCTTGCCCGCTCCCATCGGCAACGTCGTCAATGCATTCTTGAACGTCTGTTCGAAAGCCAAAAATTTCAGAATAGACAGATTGACGGACGGGTGGAAGCGCAATCCCCCTTTGTAAGGCCCGATGGCGGAACTGTGCTGAATACGATAACCACGGTTGACCTGCACCTCTCCCTTGTCGTCAACCCAGGACACACGGAACTGAATGATACGTTCCGGTTCCACCAGACGCTGGAGCAACTTTTGATCCGCATATTTCGGATTTTTTTCAATGAAGGGCCACAAGCTTTCCATCACTTCCGTAACAGCCTGATGAAA
>DBGFLV010000211.1:0-5382 GCA_048528425.1 Oxalobacter sp.
TATCTCAAATTGCCCAGATCAATATTTTGATCGTCAGCATAGACGTTACCGGCATCGACGAAAGTAAACCACCGCAACGTCCTGTCGCCTCCCATGCCCGGCATTGGGAACTGGAGCTCGACATTACCCACAACCCGTTTGGAACCGCCCAGATATTCTCGATCACCGTTGACGTCGTATTCGACACGTCCCAGGGACGAACTTTCATAACCCCGGACCGTTCCCATACCCCCGGCGTAAAAGTTCTTAAAGATCGGATAAGGTTTACCGCCAAGCCCTTTACCATAGTCGATCATACCGTTTAAGGCCAGCGTTCCACCGCCGAACAACGGCCAGAAATACTGATGCTGGTACGATGCCTTGTAGTACTTCATGTCGGCCAGCATAGACACCTCGAAATTGGCTCGCTGATAACGTCCCTTGGTCGGCACCAGGGAACTGTCACGACTGTCCCGCTGCCAGGCTACCGTCAACGGAACCGACCAGGCATTGGCACTCGATCCGTCTCCGAAATCCTGAACGAAATCCTTGTACCGTTCAGGACTATTCCAATACGTGTCCATCTTCGTGTTTTCAACACCGACCCCGAAGAACACCCGGTCGACTTCGGTAAACGGTACACCGAATTTGACATTGCCGCCCAACGTCTCGACTTTGTAGTCGCTGTCGTTGATCAATGGCGGTCGCATCGTCCGGTAAAACAATTCGTAACGGCGGCTGATACCGTCTTCGGTAAAATAGGGGTTGTTCTGAGCGATGGCGACAGTGCGGTAACGCTTGCTGGTGTTAACGTTCAACGAAACGTCGTTACCGGTGCCGGCAAAATTCTGCTGTTCGATGGAACCCGAGAGCAAGAGCTTGTCGCTTTGGGAAAAACCGGCACCCAGCATTAGATTACCCGTCGGTTTCTCGACGACTTTCATGTTAACGTCGACCTGATCGACCGTACCGGGCACTTCAGGCGTTTCAACCGCCACTTCCGTGAAAAAACCCAGCCGGTCGACCCGGTCACGGGACAACTTGATGTTTTTGCCGTCGTACCAGGAGCCTTCCATTTGGCGGAATTCCCGACGGATGACTTCGTCTCTCGTCTTGGTATTGCCTGCGATATTGATCTGTCTGACGTAGACCCGTTTGCCCGGATCGATGAAAATCGTAAAAGCGACTTCCTTCTTTTCACGGTCGATATCGGGCTGTGGATTGACGTTGGCAAAAGCGTAACCGAAGTTACCCAAATATTCTGAAATCTTTTTGGCGCTGGCAGTTAACTTTTCACCGGAATAAACATCTCCCTTTTCCAGTTCGATTAATGACCGGATTTCGTCTTCCTTGCCGAAAAGCTCACCTTCCAGGCGGATGTCGGACACCGTGAACTTGTCGCCTTCCTTGATGTTTAACGTGATGTAGATATCTTTTTTGTCAGACGTAATCGAGACCTGGGTCGATTCGACCTGCATTTCGATGTAACCGTTGTTCTGGTAAAACGACTTCAACGCCTCAATGTCGCCCGTCAGTTTTTCTTTCGAATATTGATCCGCCCGTGTGTACCAGGTAAACCAGCCGGGAGTCCGCAATTTGATCCGGCTCATCAATTCCTTGTCGGAAAACGCCTTGTTTCCGACAAACTTGATTTCCTTGATACGCGCTACTTCGCCTTCGTCCACCGTAAAATGGACGGCAACCCGATTTCGTTCAACCGGTGTGATCGTGGTGGTGATCTGGACGCCGTAAAGACCACGCGACATGTATTGACGTTTCAGTTCCTGTTCCGCCCGGTCGACCAATGCACGGTCGTAAATGCGCGCTTCACCTAGTCCAACGTCTTTTAACGACTTGATCAGTACTGATTTTTCGAACTCTTTTGCACCTGTGAAGTCGACGCTGGCAATTGCCGGTCGTTCTTCCACAATCACGACCAACACATCGTCTTCGGCGTCGATACGTACATCTTTGAAAAAACCGGTGGCATAAAGCGCCTTGATGGCCGAAGCTGCTTTTTCATCGGTAAACGTTTCCCCGACCCGTACCGGAAGGTAATTGAAGACGGTACCCGCTTCCGTACGCTGAATGCCTTCCACCCGGATGTCTTTGACGGTAAAAGGTTCGATCGCCAGCGCACTACCGGAATACAGAACGGCACTGACGGCGGCCAGCACCGACAAACGAAACGGTAAACGATGATGGAATAATTTCATGAATCTCATTTAAAGACACAACCGCGTACGGACATCTCCGCTATTTTCATAAACATCTAGAAAAAGAGACGGATGACATCATTAAAAACGGCAACCAGTAACAATAAACCAAGGATACCAATACCGATCTTGTAACCTATCTGGGCAACCCGATCGGAAACGGAACCTCCCGTCACGACTTCCACAGCATAATACAGCAAAAGACCGCCATCCAACACAGGTATGGGAAGCAAATTCATCACACCGATGCTGATACTGATGAAAACAATGAAATGCAGATAACGGATCAGGCCTGCCCGCGCTGTCTGTCCGGCATAATCAGCAATCGCGATGGGACCGGTAATGTTTTTCAGAGAAACGTCACCCGTTACCATTTTACCGATCATTTTTACCGTCATGACCGAAGTTTCCCACGTCTTGGCGACGCCTTCCCACAAGGCAACCGGCACACTGTAACGGACAACGGTCATATCGGGCATGATGGAAATCCGGGCACCCATTTTGCCTACCAGCGCATCCTTTTCCTTACTGACAGCCGGCGTTAGCGACACGTCGATCACTCTATTTTCGCGAAGTACTTTCAACGCCAGGGTCTGTCCAGGTGAAGCACGGATCACGTCAACCAGCGCCAACGCGTCCAGAACGGGTCGGCCGTCGATTTCAAGCACTTTGTCCCCTTCTGCTAGACCAGCTGTCAGCGCAGCGCTGTCTTTTTCGAGAGCGCCCAGAACAGCCGGAGGCCTCTCGACGGAAAGGCCCAGTTTTCCGATGAAATCCTTGTCGACGTCGTCGATTGATACTCCTCGGGTAGACAAAATCACCGTTTTCGGTGAAGAAATCGCTTCGCCTTGACTGACCGGCCTTTCATAAGTGATGGAAACGGCATCGCGCTCTTCCATCAGCATTTCCGTCATTTTCCAACGCACCTGTTGCCAGTTGTGAATGGGCATGCCGTCAATGTCAACAAGGGTTTCGCCCCCCCGTAAGCCCGCCTGATACGCCACGGTGTTTTCGGGAACCGCTCTTAACCGTGCGACCGGTTCGGGGATGCCGTAAATGTACAGTCCCGTCAGCAAAACAATAGCCAGCACAAAATTGGCGAGCGGTCCGGCTGCGACAATAGCGAAACGGCGCCAGACGCTCTGGCTCGTGAATTCACGCTTCCGGTCTTCGGGAGAAACGGCGTTCAAGTCGTCTGCCCGAGCGTCCAGCAATTTGACGTAACCGCCCAGCGGCAATGCTGAAATCGCCCATTCCGTCTTGTCGGGACCGAAACGCCGACTAAACAGGATTTTTCCCATGCCGAGAGAAAAGCGCAGAACCTTGACGTTGCAAAGCCGTGCCATCCAGTAATGACCTAATTCATGAAAGACGATCAAAACGGACAACGCCAGAATGAAAGCCAGTAACGTTTGAAGGATAATCATTGCAAAATCAGGTTCGTGGCGACCGTCCGTGCCGCACGGTCGTGCATCAACACACTGTCGATTCCCGTCACTGAACTTTCCGTTACCACTTTGTCCAGAACACGCGCCACCACATCGTCTATCCGGCGGAAACTGATACGCTGATCCAGAAAAGCTTGAACGGCCACTTCATTGGCGGCATTTAAAATTGCCGGTGTCGCTCCACCGGTTTCCAGCGCTTCGTAAGCGAGTTTGAGACAGGGAAAACGCACCAGATCGGGCAGTTCGAATTGCAGGGTACCGATCCGGGTCAAGTCCAACTGGGCGGCACCGGATGTGATCCTTTTGGGATAGGCCAAGGCATGAGCGATGGGTATACGCATGTCGGGATGCCCCAGCTGGGCGATCACTGATCCGTCGACGTAGGAGACCATAGAGTGGAGTACGCTTTGCGGATGAATTACCACTTCGATTTTCGAGGCCGGAATACCGAACAGCCAGTGCGCTTCAATGACTTCCAGCCCCTTGTTCATCATCGTAGCCGAATCGACGGAAATTTTTCGTCCCATCACCCATTTTGGATGGGAAACGGCTTGTTCAGGCGTGACACTGTCCAGTGTTTCGATCGGCCGATGTAAAAACGGGCCTCCCGACGCGGTCAGCAGGATCTTCGAGACACCGTGTTGATGGGGAAAGCGCTTGTGTGCAAAAGGCAGGCATTGAAAGATGGCATTGTGTTCACTGTCGATCGGCAAAAGTGTGGCACCATGCAGCGTAACGGCGTCGATGAAAAGCTGGCCTGACATGACCAGCGCTTCCTTGTTGGCCAACATGACTTTTTTTCCGGCACGCGCCGCCGCCAGGGCCGGCGCTAAACCGGCCGCTCCGACAATCGCGGCCATGACAGCATCGCAATTTTCCGACGACGCAACCTGACACAGCGCTTCTTTACCGTACAGGACTTCGGTAGTAATGCCTTTCGATCGCAGAGTCTTTTCCAGCGTTCGTGCCGCCTTGTCGGTTCCGACAACGGCCACTTCGGGACGAAACGCTTCGCACTGCCGGGACAATTTGTCAACGCGGCAATTGGCGGTCAGGGCATAAACCGCGTATTGCTCCCGGTGCCGCGCCAACACATCCAGAGTGGAAACGCCAATGGAACCTGTAGAACCCAGCACAGTAATGTGCTGCTGATTTGCAGCCATGATTTTATAACCACATTCCCAACAAAACGGCCAAGGGCAATACCGGGATCAGTGAATCAATCCGATCCAGGACACCGCCATGTCCCGGCAACAAGTTACTGCTGTCCTTAAACCCCCTGCGGCGCTTTATTCTGGATTCCAGTAAATCACCAATGACACTCATCGCGACCAGCAGTACAAGGGCACCCAACATGCCTGCCCAACCGTAACTTTCCAGCATTTTCGATGCGATGTTTTCACGGAACGGAGAAAAAGCCGCAACACCTACCGCAACG
Source organism: Oxalobacter sp. (assembly GCA_048528425.1). GTDB lineage: Bacteria > Pseudomonadota > Gammaproteobacteria > Burkholderiales > Burkholderiaceae_D > Oxalobacter. The sequence continues at coordinate 5,082 of DBGFLV010000211.1, forward strand.
AGTATAACAGCGAACAGGCCGCCCAACACACCTTCCCACGTTTTTCCGGGTGAGATGGCAGGGGCCAGTTTGTGTTTTCCGAACGCCCGACCGGTAAAATAGGCTCCGATGTCGGCAAGCCAGACAATGACCAGAATCGAGAGCAAAAACAAGGGCGACTGACGATACAAAACCAGTACCGACAGAAAACTGGCCAGGATGGAAAACCAATAAAGCCACTGGTAGAGACGGCCTTTGAACGTTCCCGGCCCGGGCAACTCGTAAAAGAGTGAAGGGATCAGCAAACAGAGCCAGATGAGCA
>DBGFLV010000212.1:0-2675 GCA_048528425.1 Oxalobacter sp.
TTTCTTTTCACAATACGTACCAAGCTGTCAGACGGAGCCAGGGTATCCCTCCTGATAACCTCTTGTGTCAGTTTAACAATTTCATACAATAAATGAGTTTGTAATAAGGCGGTGTGACATTCGCTGTATGGGAATGGACACTTCCGGCAAAACTGTGCGTGTGACTGCCTCCGCCGCCGCTTGAAAGCGTAATAACGTCTCCCGCATACGCGGTAGCGTCATTTAAATTTCTCAGGCCAAATCGCTTTTTAGATAATCCGACGCCCCCCGTGCCAATGTCGGCATGGACGGCCAAATCATCTGTTGAAGCCCCATAATTGTGCTGTAGGACATGGTTGTGGCCCGGCATCTGCTCAACAGTCAACGCCGTGCCACCCACTGTCCCGCCCTGCGTCACGGAACTGGTCGTCACATTGGCCGAGCCGCCGGACATTCCGGCGTCTCCCGTTCCCCGGGCACCCATCACAAACCGGTCCCGTAGATCCGGCACGGTTCCTCCTTGTCCGTCACTGCCGCCGTCGCAGATGAGCCACCCTGTATCCGCCTGGTTCCGGCCCCAGAAGACGGGGTACCGGCCGGACAGGGTGACCCGGTAAAAAGGCATCACCGAACCGGCCGGAACAGAACTGGAAGTGACGACTCCTTTCGCCGGATTTCCCAGAACCCATTTGTCCAGCGCAGCATCGTATTGCAGTTCCAGCCAATGCCCTGCTCCGGCGATGTCCCCTGCTGCCAGAGGCAGGTTGTTGCCTTTGACAATGGGTCTGGCTCCGGTACCGTTCGCATTGAAAGTCGGTACCGGTGAACCGTTGATTTCCCGTGCCCGGACATGTACCAGCAATCCGTCGGACAACGCCGTCATCGCGGGAGAAAACGACACCGTCAGCGCGTCGCCGCTCCCTTGTGCTTCCGCAACGAACAGGGAAGACACGACATGAAGAGCCTCTTCAAAACGTTTCCGAAGCGTCAGAACGTCACCATTATCCAGCATGTCCTTGCCACTTTTTTCAGCGGCGAACTCTGCAATGGCTGCAGCGATGGAAGAGACTTGGCGCAACACCTTGTTCATCTCGGACGATTTCGCCAACCCTTCCTTGAAACCCAGCCGGATGATTTCCGACTGTTCATAATCTGATTGTTCCTGAACGTTCGCACCGTCATCCGTCGCGAACGGTTTGAATTCATTCATAGCCATTATTCCTTGCTCCTTTTGTTGTGTTCGACTTTATGCATCTCGCCCCACACGCCTTCATCGAAACCGGCGAAATAGTCGTTTTCCACATCGAAGGCAAAAAGCGGCCCGTCTTCCGTGGCCGTGACGTAATAGTCGATCCGCACTCCGCCGGGCTTGACGTCCAGATATCCCTTCGTCAACAATTCCAGCAAGACCGGTGTCGGCCGTTTGCCCGACAAACCGATTGTCATGCTCATATTCTGATTGTCGGTGGCACTGGCGTAGGTACCGATTTTCTCGTTAAAGACAATGGACAAGACGTCGTCGAGCGTTTCATTAGTGCCGTCCCAGCTGTTGGCTGCGATTTTGGCTTTGATGACGAGCCGGTAAAACTCGTCGTCCAACGACACCATGCCTTCCGCCGGATCGTAATCGTCTTTCCAGACACCTTCGTCAAACCCGATGTCTTCCTCGTCAAAAGAAAAATAAACGCCTTCCAGAGGGGTTTTCAGTTTGCGGCTGACGCCGACCCGTTCACCGACCGCGTCCAGCTGGACGCCGACTGCCGTGTCGATATCGAACTCCAAAGGTAGCGTTTCAGCTGCTTTTTTAAGTTCGCCAAAGGGCTGGGTGCTTTCATAAATGGCCTGCACAAAGCGTTCCAGATCGACATAATGACCGGCTAGCCGTCCGGTATAGTTATTGGTATCGCTCATGACCGAACGATCAGTTCAACGTCAACGGGATCGCAGGCTGCCCGCTCGTTGTACTGAACCGCAATATCGGTCTGACCGAAGGACTGGCCGTTTACTGACGTCTCCACCGACACCAGTTTGTAAGTGGCCAGCTCGGGCGAACCGTTCAGACTGGCCGGCAAATACAGCCGAGTCAACATCAGGGACTCTCCGATGGCCAGTTCATTGATGAAACCGGCGACTGTTTCCCTGATCCGTTCCCCGATGCCGGTTTCGTAACCGGCAAGGGGCACAATCGTCACTTTGACGAAAATGTCCTTTCTGACCGAACGGGAAAACCGAACGGTGTGAGCGACGTCGTAACGGTCGAATACGTTTTGAGTCGTATTACCGAATGTTCCGGTACCGGGGCCTTTTTTCCTGAAAATGGCGTCGGCAATCGTTTGGCTGTCGCCTCCATCGGCAATGATCGCTATGCAATGCGGTGGAATGCCGTTGTCGTCCGTCTCTGCCGTATCGTTGTCGATTCCGGTCACGGCCGAAACCCCCTCGATGGCGGCAACCGAGGCGATAATGCCTTCGAAAACACTGCGCGACGGCAGGGCAACCGATTTTTTCTGGCGATCCCGCAGTTGGGCGTCCGTTTCGACGGCTTGTCCGATGGAAGCGGCGACCGGATTGGACACGGCCTGCCACCCCAGAGTCGGCGTCATGATTTTCGTCACCGTATTCGGCAAGGCGTCGATCGCTCCCTGCTTTTCACAAACTGCCGTGACTGTCGTTTCCCCCGACGGTGGAATCACGAC
>DBGFLV010000213.1:0-1830 GCA_048528425.1 Oxalobacter sp.
AACAGACACTCCGATGTGATTATGCTCCTTGCGCTATAATAGTTTGATGGAAACTGTGACTAAACAACCCGCTTTACCGGTCAGGGCCATCCAGTTGTTGCCGGACATGCTCATCTCCCAGATTGCTGCTGGTGAAGTCGTCGAGCGTCCTGCGGCGGTCGTCAAGGAACTGTTGGAAAATGCCGTCGACGCCGGAGCGACTCAAATTGACGTCCGGCTCGAAAACGGGGGTGTCAAACGCATTGCCGTCAGTGACGACGGATGCGGTATTCCTCCGGAAGAACTCCGGCTTGCCGTCACCCGCCACGCCACGTCCAAAATCGCTTCTTTAAACGACCTTGAAAAAGTAGCGACCCTGGGATTTCGCGGGGAAGCTCTGGCTTCCATCGCCTCGGTCTCGGAACTGACGTTACAGTCTCGTGCTGCAGGACAACCCCACGCCTGGCAAATCAGTGGAAACAACCCGTCGGATACGCTTAAACCCTGTTCCCGAAATCGGGGAACCACCGTGGAAGTCCACGAACTGTACGCTAATACGCCGGCCCGGCGAAAATTTCTCAAATCGGAACAGACCGAGTACAGCCATTGTGCCGAAGTCGTCCGTCGCATTGCACTTGCACAACCCGGTATCCGGTTCACCCTGACTCATAACGGCAAAGTCACCGCCCGATACCACGCGCATGATCTGACACAACGTTGCCATCAGATTTTAGGCGATACTTTTTCACAAGCTCCATTATCCGTCGACGTGATCGCAGGAGAGGGTCCTGATGCCCTCGGCCTCACCGGTTTTATCGGCTTACCGACGGCTTCCAGAACCCGGGGTGACATGCAATATTTTTACGTCAACGGCCGTTTCGTCCGGGACAAACTGTTGACTCACGCTGTCAGGGCCGCCTACGAAGACGTTCTTCATGGAGACCGTTATCCGGTTTACCTCCTCTATTTGACACTGGATCCGGCACGGGTCGACGTCAATGTCCATCCGGCCAAAATCGAAGTCCGGTTTCGGGACAGTGGCGCCATACACCATTTTGTCCACCAAACTGTCAGCCGTGCACTGGCTCGCCCACTGGAAACACAGGTTCCCGAAGAAAAGCCTGTCGACACGCCTTCCTTTCCGGCTCGCCAGCCGCAGGGAACCGTCTCCTGGAAAAACGTTCGTCCCCCGGTCAGTTATCGCGTCGAACAAAAAACTGAACCCTACGGTACCCTGCTGAAAAACACGCTGCGTCAGACCGAACAAGAGTTGCCGCTTTATTCGGCCCAGACGGAAAAAGCACATCCGCTCGATACCGAAACCCTGCCAGACGAAGATTGTCCGCTTGGTTTCGCCCTGGCACAGCTCCACGACATTTACATTCTGGCACAGAACCGCCAAGGACTTGTCTTGATTGACATGCATGCCGCGCACGAGCGCATCGTATACGAGAAACTCAAAACCGCTCTGGATGAAAAAAATCTGCCTGTCCAGACGCTGCTCATCCCCGTCACAGTGAAAGTGGGTGCCGTGGAAACCGCCACCGCTCTCGAGCATCGCGCTACCCTTCTGGAATTGGGATTTGACCTGTCAGCCGTCTCTCCGGAAGTCGTCGCCATCCGTACCGTACCGACTTTGTTAAAACAGACTGATACCGCCGTTACCATCCGGAACATCCTCCGGGAACTCCACGAATACGGCACCTCGGACATCGCCCTGGAAAAAAGGAACGAATTGCTCGCCACGGTTGCTTGCCACAACGCCGTCCGGGCCAACCGGACGCTGACCCTACCGGAAATGAATGCCCTTCTGCGAGAAATGGAAAAAACGGAACGGGCCGGCCAGTGCAA
>DBGFLV010000214.1:0-4914 GCA_048528425.1 Oxalobacter sp.
AATGGCGTCCTGTTTGTTCTCGAGCAAATGCTGATTGTATATGGCCAGCTCATACGCAGACATCTTGTTGGCGTCTACTGATATCACCGACAAAATGTCGGGCGTCACGTCCGAGACCATGACGATCGAATCCCGTTTGACCGTGTTCAGACGGGGGGCTGAATCGGGAAACCGCCTGTCGTTTGCTTTTCCCGACGACGCCAGTTGCGTTTCAACGACGTTGTTCAATTGCCATTCATGGTTACCCAGATAATGTCCGTTTTCGGCAGAGACCGTCTTGACCAGTTCCAAATTCCGGTTGAATTCGTAAAGCCGGATCGTTTCCAGCGTGCCGTCCGGACGCATGGTCTTGATGTTCATAAATCGCGAACCGATCACCTCGCCGTCCCGTCCGTTTTCCCGGATGGTATCCTTACTCCACATACCGGTACGAAATTTGTCCGACACGTTCTTTCCGATCAAATTCATCCGGAATTCCGAAGCCATTTTTGAAGAAAAAGGCGTTAACACTTCACCGACCGCAAACGTGAAGACCAGAAAAACCAAACCGACTTTGGCCAGCATCCAGCACGCATCCCGTGTCGACAGAGAAGAAACCCGCATGATCGTGAATTCGGAGTTGGACGCAAAAAGGGCCATCGCGTAAATAGTTCCGATCAGTACGGCAAACGGCATCAACTCGTAAATATAACCGGGAAAGCCCAGCAAAATATAGATGAACACATGCTGCAACTGATAACCGCCTCTGCCGACTGACGGCAATTCACCGATCAGATCGAAAAAGGCAAAGAGGGCTAAAAACGCAGCCAGCACGAAAAGAACCGATTTGAAAATCTGGGCGAAAAAGTAACGCTGCAAAATCGTCATTGGCGTCTTCCTTTGGCCTGCAAACGTCTGTGCTTCATCGCCGACAGCAATACATAGGGATGATATCGGCTGTTAACCCCCAACCGCCAGGCGAAAAGCAGGACAATGATCAATGCAACAACCAAATGTAACGGCCACCAAGCCAGACCGAAGGCCAACTTTTTCTGTGAGACATACGCCTGGACGAAACTCGACAGATTGCTGTAAGTCATGTAGAGCAACACAGCAATGATCAGATTGAACGACCGGCCGGCACGCGGATTGACGAATCCCAGGGGGATAGCCAATAGCATCAGCAATATTGCCATAAACGGCAAACCGATACGCCAGACCAGCTCACCCAATTTCTGACTGTTGGGGTCCTCCAGCAATTCCATCGTCGTCATGGAACGGGTGGAATTGTCGGCTACAGACGTGTCGCTTTTGGGTGCGATGTAAGCGGTGTATTTTTCAAATTCCATGATTCGGAAATCGGACTGATCCGGTGTTTCTTCGTAACGCAGTCCTTCGCTCAAAACGACGAATTTTTCGCCCTTTTCGTTGGTCTCGACGGTACCGTCTCTTGACACCACGGTCGTGATCTTTCCGTTTTTCATCGAATTGATAAAAACGTTTTTGACTTTGTTCAAGTCATCCGACATTTTCTCGACGAAAAATACTCTTTGTGCCGAAGCGGATTCCTGAAACTTGCCGGGAGAAATACGGGCGATATCTTCCCGTTTTTCGAAGCGCTCCCTGAACTCGGCACTCTGTCGATAAGCCCAGGGCGTGGCGAAAAAACCGAGGAGGATAACCAAAACGACGATCGGGAGGGCAAATTCCATTACCGGACGCAACCAGCGAATCAGACTCTGGCCCGATGCGAACCAGACGACCATTTCAGAATCCTGGTAACTTCTTGTCACGACCAGTAACACGGAGACAAATCCCGTCAGAATCAGTATGATCGGCATATAGTTCAACGAGGTGAAACCGATCAGTGCCATGACATCATCCGACGCCACTCTTCCTTTCGCGGCCTGTCCGAGTATACGGATCAGCATCATCGTGATGGTAATCGTAAACAAGGTCATGAATACGCCGGCTGCCGTACTAAACAGTTCACGTTTAAGCGCACGTTGAAAAATCATGAAAAGTTATAAAGATATGTGGAGGATTATAAAAAATGGACTTTAGCATAAAATCAGCCGACAAATCCCTGAACAAGGTTAAAACCGGCTGCATTGTCATCGGTGTTTACGAAGACAAATCCCTTGCCCTTGAAGCAGACAAACTCGACACCGAAGGCTTTGTCACCCGACTCATTGAAAGTGGCGACATCAGCGGAAAAGCCGGTTCTTCTTTGCTGGTTGCGAGTCCATCGACTCTGGCTGCCCAAAGACTGCTGCTGGTGGGATTGGGCCGGCGCCCTGTCGGAGAAAAGGATTTTCGGCAAGCCGTCGACATTTCTGTCAACCTCCTGAAATCGCTGAACGTGGACGACGTGGTCATGGCGCTTCCTTTCACTCACGTTTCACACCGCGATTTGTCCTGGACGATTTATTGTGCGCTCTCTGAATTCCATTCCCAGCTATACCGAAGCGATGCGTTGAAAAGCAAAAAAGAACCCCCTGTCACCCGCATCCGGAAAGTAGCATTTTACCTGCCTTCCGGCGACGTGACTACAGGTCGGGAAGCCCTAGGCCGAGCTAAAGCCATTATCGACGGCGTGACGCTGGCTCAAGACCTCGGCAACCTTCCCGCAAACGTATGCACCCCCACTTATCTGGCTAAACAAGCCAAGAATCTGGCCCAAACTTATCAGTTCGGCCTGGAAGTCCTGGACAAAAAACAAATCGAGGCATTGAAAATGGGGAGTTTCCTGTCAGTTGCCAAAGGCAGTGACGAACCGCCCAAACTGATCGTTTTAAAGCACTTAAAAGGCAAGCCAAAAGAAGCTCCCGTCGTGTTGATCGGCAAAGGCATCACCTTCGATTCAGGCGGGATTTCCTTAAAACCGGGAGCAGGTATGGATGAGATGAAGTTCGACATGTGCGGGGCCGCTGCCGTCCTCGGCACGTTCAAAGCCATCGGTGAACTTGGAGTGAAGCAAAACGTGATCGGTGTCATTCCCGCTTGTGAAAACATGCCGTCGGGGCGCGCCAACAAGCCGGGAGACATCGTCACTTCCATGTCGGGTAAGACGATTGAAATTTTAAACACCGACGCGGAAGGCCGGCTTATTTTATGTGATGCGTTGACTTACGCGGACAAGTTCCATCCGGCTGTCGTTATCGACATCGCCACCCTGACGGGTGCCTGTGTTGTCGCACTGGGACACATCAACACAGGCCTTTTTACCCGGCTGGACGAAGCGCATGACGAACTGGCAAACGACTTGATCAAGGCGGCAAAATCGAGTAACGATCCTGTTTGGCGCATGCCAGTGGAAGAAGCGTATCAGGAACAATTGAAATCGAATTTCGCTGACATGGCCAACATCGGCGGCAAGCCTGCGGGCTGTGTCACGGCAGCCTGTTTTCTGGAGCGTTTCGCGAAAGGGTACACCTGGGCCCATCTGGACATTGCCGGTACGGCCTGGAAAAGCGGTGCCGCCAAAGGAGCGACCGGTCGTCCGGTTCCCTTGTTGTGTACCTATCTGATCGGGCGTGCCGACCGGTACTGAGGAAAAATACGGCTTCGGGAGTGTTTCCCGAAGCCGTATTCGATCGTTCTGAAAACTGGCCCTGCACTTTCTTCTGGTACGGATAAAACCCGGTTCAGCTGTGTTTGACGTTCAGTCCGCAGTCGTCGCCCAATTACTGATTACTGGACAGCGGTTTCTTCCGTAACGGTTCTGGTTTTCTTGACCGTGGTTCTCTTTTTACCGTGTCTGTTTTTATAAGTTTTCTTTTGGGTTGGCTGGGTAGCGCGGTTGTCCCGCATCTGAATTTCCCGTGCCTGCTGCAAAACCGCTTCCGCTGTGGCCGGATTGGTGGTTTCAACGATTTCCGAAGGCGGATAATACTTGGCCGCGAAAGCGGCACCGACTACAGCCGACAACAAAACAAACAGAATGGAATGGGATATTTTCTTCATCATGAGCTCCAAAAAGATTGATACACATTATTTGTGCCTGTTACGACACAATAGGCTTAGGGTAAGAAAACAAGCGGCACTCTCTCTTGATACGTCGCAAGAAAACCGCAACAAGGCCTCTACAATCCTCTAAACTGAGCACATGTTTTAAACACATCCAATGTTGGTGTGACGTTTTTCTGACGACACCATTTGGCAGTCAGCTTCAACAATTCCTTGATGTCACGCCCGGAAATCCCTGCAAAATGGTCCACCAGCGTATCCACCAATTCCCCGGACAACGGAAACTGGAACTGTGTCGACAATACCTTCCATATCTGTTTGGCGTCCTCATGCCGGGGAACGACGTAACGGATCGTGGCAATGCACCGGGATGCGATGGCGTCATCCACGTCATCGACCCGGTTCGTCGTCAAAAACAGTAAGCCGTGGAAATACTCCAGTGTTCGCAAAAAAGAGGCCACGACGGCGTTGTGATCAATGTCATTACCACGACGCCGGATGTAAACGTCCGCTTCGTCAATTAACATGACCGCACCCCAACGCTGTGCGCGTTTTAACACTTTTTCCAGATTTTTCTCGACATTTTCGGCAGAAACACCCAGCTGACCGGAATGGACGCGATAAAGCGGGCGCCCTACCACTTCGGAATACACTTCAGCAGTCAGCGTTTTCCCCAATCCGGGCGCTCCCTTACACAAAATAGTTGTTCCACCCGACTTTCCGGCCACGATATCATCCATCAGGATATCCATATCCTGCGTCAGAATGTCGATCAGATCCCGATGCTCTTCCGGCAAAATCAATTTCTGCCTCAAACTGGGATCGTATTGGTATGCCGTCAGATTGTCTACATGGATCCACATATTGGTATGGGTTTCAAGATTGAAACAAAGAATTCTCGGATGAACGGGAATTTCATTGAAATGCAAACCGAAACTTTCCCAAAAAGGCGAATGGGTACGGGTA
>DBGFLV010000215.1:0-2459 GCA_048528425.1 Oxalobacter sp.
CCGTCTTGTTAAGATAATTACGTTACTCGAGCAATTCCTGCAATATCATGAACTTTCTGCTCTTTCTGCGCGCCCTTGCGGCGCGCTTTTTTTATGGGATTTTCACAGGTAACAATAAAATCTCGCAAGAAATAGAGCTATTCCTCCAGAAAAAAGCTTTTATCTTTAAAACAACAGCACCCAAAAATAAGCATTAAACGGATTGACCCATATCAAACGCCCTCCTAAAATAAGCCATAAATGAACCACTTCCATAATAAAAACAACAAAGGAGGAACCATGCGGTACGAGAAACCCGGTTACGGTGATCCGTGTACCTGGGGGCCGTGTACAGGAGATCCGGACGATCCGCGAACGGAGCTGGAAAAACTGGAACAACGTCTGGAAAAACTGAGCACGAATTTTGCCCAGCACATCAGAAACTCGATTTTAAAAGATGATGAAACCGTTATCGCAGTCGCCGACAACCTGATCCGTTATTTGACTGACGTCGAAGTCGTCGACATCATCCGTGACGTCACGCGAGGCAGGAAAGAAGCCGTGTTCACCGCAGTCAGAGACCTGGTGGAAGAAGCTGTCGAGAGCGTTGCGGAAAGCTACGCCATCCGTCAGATGGAACTTGAAAAGTAAAGGATTTTAACCGTCCCTGCAAAACGGGAAATCAAGGGAGATTGATCATGAAATACGATTACTACAAAAGTCCGTGGTTTCTGACACTGGTCGCTTTCGCCATCTGGGGATGCGGCTACATTATGGCAGACGATGCGCGCATTGAAAAACAGCAACAGATCGCCTGCCAATGGGAAAAATGAAGGCACCCTTGAAAAACGAAAAGAAAAGACCGATTCCGGTCTGGATGCGTTACGCTCCAGTCTATTATGGTCTACCGAAAGTGTTGCCGGGTCGTTCCCGCAACCGGTTTTCCCAACCGTCCGATGCTTCGCTCGGGGTTTGTCCCAAAGAAAAACAGACAAGACTGGCGTTGATGCTGGGCGAAAATTCATGTGTCTGTCAAAAAAAGAAAGGAGAAAAAATCTGAAACGTAGACTGAAATACCGGTTTGAAAACCCGCAAACACCGATTTTTTCTTGCCGATTGATTCGTTAGCCCAGCCGGTGTTCGCTCATTGCCGCATACCTTCGGAAACGGCTTTGGCCGGTTAAAAAGTCCTGCAGGAAAAGGCATCGTCCGGCAGCGTTGCGTTTCGCGGAAACAGCCTGCGGCCGGTTCTTTTCCGACTTCGTCAAAGACGGTTTCTGCCTTCAGTCTGACGGTGTCGGGAATTCGGCCGACACCCGAGCCGTGTCGACGCCACGGTGGAAACCGGTCTGCCTTTCGGCTTGATCGCCGGCCAACCGCCGAAACAAGGCCGTTTCATCGCCCGTTCCGACCGGGTGGACAAAACAGAGGCAGCGGTCGTACAAAGACCGAATCGGTTCTACCGATGTGCGCATTAGCGAAACGAGAGGCAGACGTCCTTGCCCATCTAAAAAACCGGTTACCCGAAGTAAGCCAACACCCGGGCTTCCGCCGTTCCCGTTCTCTGCGAGCCCCTGTCCGGAAAGGCACCCGATCCATTATCGCGACAACGCTGAAAGCGAAACCGGCTGGAGGGGTGACAGCGCGTCCGGTACAGACGCACCGTGTTACCGGAAGGCCTTTCGCACGTTCTTCCGTTTTATCACACCTGCCTTATTCCACAGCCAGACCCGTTGAAAACCAGATCGGCCTAACCGAAACCGTCTTCGTTGACGCAGACACCCTGTGACCTGAACGAAGCTGAAGCGGTGGAGCGTTCCAGTTCGTACAGGGCACAGGGTGGACGCTCTTTTTGCAACGACCGGTGACAGGGTTAACGTGTAACCGGCATCAGCGTAAACCCCGTCCAGGAGACGGAGGGTCCAGTGGCTGAACGTGTTGCGTTTGCCTTTCCTCCCTGTTCGATCCAGCCGTCCGACCATTGCCGCCACCCGTTGCCCCCCTTGTCCCGGTAACTGTCGATCACGCAGGCGACCTTTTCCCCCTCAATGCCCCTGTCCGGTTCACCGGACACGTCCAGCGTCTGTTGTGTCACCTCACAGGCCGGAACGGGTGACAGCATCGAACGCCTTAATGCAAGGCAACAAAGTCAATGCCGGAGGCTGGACAGTATTGGAGGCGCCATAAACCGGATGGGAATGAGCGGCGTTAAAATACGCGCCAAACGCATTGTTTCCCCCGGCCGTGACACTCGACCGATAAGATGGCCCTGAAAAAGGGATGCGCGAAAAAGCACCGGCCTCGCCTCCATAAGCCCACGTTGTGTCTCCTGATCCGACTGTTCCGGTAATATTGGGCAGTCCGGCGGCCTTGACGGTGCCAGGCGTCGCACTCCCTTCGGCAAACCGCCCCATCAAATCGGGCAGATGGAACGTCGTCTCCCCGTCCCCTTCGCCATAAGTGACGCCGATCGCGGCAAA
>DBGFLV010000216.1:0-4158 GCA_048528425.1 Oxalobacter sp.
TGTGGGACTTGTGTGTCCCACGTTGGGAATCCCCGTCCGGAGGGTCCTTGCGCGGCGGCAGCGGTTTCCCTTTCTGACAGGAAGGAATGCGCAAATACTTTTCTGTCGCCCGTTTCGTCCAGCGAACCGTGAGACAGTCCCACACGCCGTTTTTCTGGCGCTGCGGCAGCCTCTCGATCACGCCGGCCACCTCTAAGTCCTTCAGATAACGCGATACACTCCGGGTGGAAACCGCCAGAATATCCGCCGCTTTCTGCCGGCTGAACGTAATCGTGTCGTAAAACGGATGAATCCGCGTATACGACAACATAACGTGAATCAGTTTGATGCTTCTGACGGGAAGCTCCCAAAGTGCTTCCGCTTGAACTACGGCAATCTGTCCCTCCCTGACCGGTACGGGCAGACGGGGTGCAAGAACATCATGCGCTGTGTCAATAGACATAGCAATCTCCTTTTCATTATCTATAAAGGGTCTTGACGTCTACTCACAGGCACAGTAATATAGTTATAAGTAAGTTTTACTACTTGCTTTTATGTTGTTGTCTGTGCATCTTACTGTGGGGCCTGTGTATTGTTGTATTACTGTATTACAGTATTACTGTGGCCTGTGAGTAGCGTTTTTTGGTAATATCTAAAATCCCGACGCGCCAACGCCGGGATTTCTTTTTTCAGCTCTATTCAACTTTCTTTCTCAAAAACCAACCATTCATTTGCTTGTTCCTTTCTTCAGCACTTCGGTTTGAAAAATTAGAGTCTAATATTTCCCTAATCCATCAATTCCTGATCTTCCTCTGTTCGGACAGTTGGCTCACTGAAGAAAATAGGAGACTCTCCTATTTTCTCAACAAGCGACTCCCAAACAACCGTTCAACCTGACAAACCGGCAATTCCGAAAAAATAGCAGAGTCTGCTATATCAATTTCATCCCCGTCCTCGTCTCATCACTTGCCATTCAAGTGTGCGACACCCCGTTGTCGATTCCGACAATTTATCAGTCCACTCTTTCTAACCGATCTGTTAACCGGGAATCGAGCCAATCCAACAGACATATTAGAGTCTAATACAGCTATTTTCGGCTTCCAATTGACAGCCATATCCTCCAGAACACCAAAAGAATTATCGGAATAGCAGATTCTGCTATTCCTTGCACCCATCTTCTCTTCACACTTCAATCCACACTATCCCAACACTGTGAAACCCTATCAACGCTTCACATCCTTACGTGAAGCGAACGAAATCGACCATCTGACACGATCGTTCTCCAATCACAAGAAACAGTAGCGTCTGCTGTTTCATGAGTGGGGGACATCTTCTCTATCCTGTGTTCTCATTTTCTGACACTGGAAGAAAGTTTACTATCCCGTTATACAGAACGGCTTCCCGTATGAAACCTGATCATCCGGCATTTCAACATCGAACAGATATTAGACTCTAATACTCCACACTGGCGGAACCATGAGCCCGGCTCTTTTTGACATGAACACCCCTTCACCAACAATCCGACAAACGGACTTGTCCTATTTCAGTCTCAATTAAACATCACAATCGCTCTTCTGTCAGCTATTCCGTAAACTACCGGCACATAAGACGACTTTTGAGCCAGACACTTTCGATTCAAAAACTGACCCTCTTTGCACTGACAGACACTTTCCGGTTTCATACGCTTCCTTTCACGAGAAGACGTTTTTTGCTGAAAAGTGAACTTTACGAATTGCCCCCGTTCAGTTTTTTCAACTTGATTGCATCCGCAACGATTCGGCCGATTTCTTCAAGATCGACCGACTTGTCTTCCACGTGGACTTCCACCCGATGAAATTTGTCCACAATCTTGATCTGGTAAACGATCTGATCATCCGAATTGGTCAGCGTCTGCGCCTGGCGCCGGTGATGAACGTTCGGTTTGATGTCTTCCCTGGCGGAATTGACTGGTACGACGGCCTTCAACTTGACCCAACTTTTCAAACCGGCTTGATCCGCGTTATTGTGGACAATGCGTCGAACCCCTTCCAAAATGAGGTCGCGATGTTCGGGCATCTCCTTTAATAACCCATGAATTTTCTGGACACACGTCATCCCGACTGCCGGTGGACGCTGACGGATGACGTCCAGAAAATCGTCGGGCAACGTCAGAATCGACAGACAGGCGGACACGTAAGGCTGGGAATAACCGTAGTAATTGGCCGTTTCCTTTTGCGTCCGGCAAAGTCCCGTTTCCATTGACTTCTTGAAGATGTAGGCGCGTTCCAGATCGGATAAATTCTCACGGGATTCATTCTGCATCAGCACGGATTTGGCAGCCTGTTCGTCCGACATCGCCAGCACCACGGCGCGGATCGTTTTCCAACCGATGTTTCTGGCGGCCGTTACCCGACGATGACCACTGATCAGTTCATACCGGCCGGGCGTGACTACGCGCACCTTGACCGGTTCGTCCAGGCCTGCGGTCGACAACGACTTGCCCAGTTCGTCCAATCGGATCGGGTCGATGTATTGCCGCGGTTGATAAGGACTGCTGTCGATCAGCGAGAGGGGAATTGCTTCTTCACGCACGACTTTACCGTCGGGCAGGCGTTTCAACCTGTTTTCCAGTTCCCGGATTTTCCGGTCACGTCGTTCGAGTTGCTCTTCATGGTCTTTCAGCGTCTGGCGCATGGCCAGCAACTGGCCGGGTGCCGTTTTGGGAGACGAAACCGGAGCGTGAGACAGATCCGTTTGTTCCCCGGACAGCTTCTTGTCGAGTTCTTTTCCAATCTGCGCCGTTTTTTGCATCAGTTTGTCTCGCATGCTCGCCATTTTCCTGTCTCCTACTGAATACCGCACAGCATCATGAATTGCTGATGGATCATTTCCACCATGGAATCGTAAGCAGCCCGGGCCCGCTGGTAAGTCTTGGCGCTGCCTTCATATTTGGTGATGTCGTATACCGTACCCAGCTCCATCGACGCTGTCTGGGTTACCGTCGTCGCCGGGATTTCCAGCGGCAACACCATATCCCGATACGTCATTTTCAGCCAGTCGCGCACCACTGCCGTCGAGAGCTGGTTGTTGTCGACTTTGGAAAGCAACACATGGATGAAGTCGTAAGTTTTGTCCAGTCCCTTGACCTGATCCTGCATCGAATCGGTAAAATCCGAAAACAGCGACCAAAACTGCGTTGACGACGCAAAGTCCAGCGGTTGCGGCGGAGTCGGTACGATCAGGCCGTCCGCCGCCCAGAACGCGTTGATCGTCAGGTAAGACAGCGCCGGCGGCGTATCGAAAATGATGAAGTCGTATTCGGACAGAAGCGGTTGAAGCCCTTTGTCGAGCACTTCCCAAAAACGAAAGTCCGGATCTTTCGTTTGCTTGAACGGCAAAACGAATTCCGCACCAAAAAGACCGACGCACGCTGGAATCAAATCCAGTCCATCCCAATATGTCGACTGGACGGCATAGCGCAAATCGGATTGATCACCGTAAATGAGCGGCAAAACGGTGTGTTCTTCTTCCACTTCGGTGTCGGCTAAAATCCCGGTTAGCGTCGTCAGCGAAGCCTGTGGATCCAGATCGACCACGAGAACACGACGTCCGTACAGGGTCAACCCTTGCGCCAACGTCATGGCCGTCGTCGTTTTGGAAACTCCTCCCTTAAAGTTACCGATCGCGATTTTCTTGCCGGGCATACCGGCCGGACGGGGAGGGTAAAGCCCGGTCGCCTTCACCGCCTGACGCGCTTCTTCCAGCGTGTAATAACGGTGTCCGCGCTGGTTTTCCCGTTCCCCGCTGGGAACGACTCCTTTGCTGATCAGATACGCAAACCGCTGACGGTTGACCCGACACAGGTTGGCTACCTGAATGGCCGTGAAACGGGGAGGGTGCTTGCGCGGATGCGGCATCAGCATCTTTTCACGCACGTCGTGCAGCATATCTCCTGCCCGACGGGCAATATCCCTGATATCCTTCAGGGAACGTGTATTGCTGCTTGGCAAAAGCGAAAGATCACCGCTTTTCAACATTCTGGGCTGACTGGCCACCTGATACCTCCGATTGCTCAACATAAAAAACAGATTATACAAATACGAAAAAAAAAGCAATAAACCGTAGAATGAAAACGTTTGAGCAAAAAGAACAAAAGATCAATCAGTCCGATTCAAGGGATATTTTTATCATAGCCGAACC
>DBGFLV010000217.1:0-1565 GCA_048528425.1 Oxalobacter sp.
GATAAAGTGTTTGCCAGACGGTCGGTCAGGAGACTGACCCTTTTTATTGTCCAAGAGATTTTAAGAAAGTATTTTCATGAGCTTGAAATGCGGTATCGTCGGTTTGCCCAATGTCGGCAAGTCCACTCTCTTCAATGCACTGACCAAGGCCGGCATTCCGGCCGAAAATTATCCTTTTTGTACTATTGAACCCAATGTCGGCATTGTAGAAGTACCGGATGCCCGTCTTGACGAACTGGCGTCCATTGTCAAACCTGAAAGAATCGTTCCGGCTGTTGTTGAATTCGTCGACATTGCCGGTCTGGTCGCCGGAGCGTCCAAAGGCGAAGGTTTGGGAAACCAGTTTCTGGCACACATCCGTGAAACCGACGCTATTGTGCAGGTCGTACGCTGTTTCAACGACGACAATGTCGTTCACGTAGCAGGCAAGGTTGATCCTTTAAGTGATATCGCTGTCATTCAAACAGAACTCGCACTGGCCGACCTGAACACAGTGGAAAAGGTCATTCAGCGCGAAAGCAAGAAAGCGGGAGCTGGCAACAAGGAATCGGCCCGTTTGTGCGAATTGCTGCAAAAAATTGCCGAACATTTGAATCAGGCCGAACCGGTTCGTTCCTTAGGACTCGACAAGGAAGAGATGGAGTTGATCAAGCCGCTTTGCCTGATCACGGCCAAACCGACGATGTATGTGGCCAACGTGTCCGATGACGGCTTCACCAACAATCCGTTACTCGACCAACTCACCACGTATGCCGGAGCACAAAAGGCCCCGATTGTAACGATCTGCGCCGCAATCGAGTCCGAAATAGTCGAATTGCCTGAAGAAGACAGAGCGGAATTTCTCTCGGATATGGGTATGGAAGAACCTGGTCTTAACCGCTTGATCCGTGCCGCCTTTAAACTGCTCGGCTTGCAAACTTACTTCACGGCAGGTGTCAAGGAAGTTCGCGCATGGACTATTCACATTGGCGATACCGCTCCCAAAGCGGCCGGCGTCATTCACACTGATTTCGAACGCGGCTTTATTCGGGCCCAGACTATTTCTTTCGACGACTTTATTGCCTGTCAAGGGGAACAGGGCGCCAAGGAAGCGGGAAAAATGCGTGCAGAAGGAAAAGACTATGTCGTCAAGGATGGAGACGTCTTGAATTTCCTTTTCAACGTCTGACCGGACAGCGGCAGATCGGTTATCGCTGCCTACCGATCACTTTACGCTTTCACGAGTCGTACAAATTTCGCCGTCAATTGTTCGTGAGTCTCGACAAAATCGGGGTGACGGACAATACAGTCCATCGGACAAACCTGTTTGCATTGGGGTTCCTCATAATGACCCACGCATTCGGTGCACTTGTTCACGTCGATTTCACAGCCTCTTTTTCCCAACGAGATAGCTTCGTTGGGGCATTCCGGAACACAAATATCGCAACAGATACAATCTTTGGTAATCAAAAAAGCCATTTATTTCCCGATCAATCCGGTGTTTGAAGGACGTTAGGCTCCACCGCTTCTTCTTGTAATCCCTTCATTTCATTAACTTTTTTTCTCAGCCATTTTTCAACTGAAGG
>DBGFLV010000218.1:0-2532 GCA_048528425.1 Oxalobacter sp.
GTATGCGGGCCGATTAAAACGGGCAGCCCGACCGCACAGGCTTCAATCAGGTTTTGTCCGCCCAGTTTTTTCAAGCTGCCGCCGATGAAAGCGACGTCGCCGGCGGCATAATACGAAAACATTTCTCCCATGCTGTCTCCAAGCAGGATGCGGGTGTCGGAGGGAACCATTTTGCCGGAGAAGTCGCTCAGTGCCGAACGCCTCACCATCGGTATCTGACGTTTTTGAATCTGTTGCGCGACGGTTTCAAAGCGTTGAGGATGTCGGGGAATCAGTAAAAGGAGCGCCTCACTCTCCAGGCGGTCAAGCGCGTCGAGTATCAGGTTTTCTTCACCGTCCCGGGTACTGGCACATACCAGTACCGGACGGTTACCGATACATTGACGCAGTTTTGTCCCTTTTTCCAGCGCAGCTTGCGGAGGCCGGATATCGAATTTGACACTGCCGGTCACGACAATACGAGCGGAGCCGAATTGGCTTAATCGCTTGGCGTCGGTTTCGGTCTGTGCGGCCACCAGGGAAAAACCTTGGGCCGCTTCTTGCATAATAGAGCGGAATTTTCTGCCTTTTGCCAGTGAGCGTTCCGACAGGCGAGCGTTGACCAGGGCAAGCGGTACGCGGTGCGTGACGCATTGTGCAATCAGGTTCGGCCAGATTTCGGTTTCCAGCAATACGCAAAGCACAGGCCTGAAGTGCCGGATGAAACGCTGCATCATGATGTTGGTGTCGTAGGGAAGATAGACTTGCATGAGCCTTTTTTCCTGTCCGAACAATTCGCTTCCTGTCGCCCGTCCGGTGGGGGTCATGTGAGTCAAGAGGATTTCGTATTGCGGGTAACGGGACAAAAGCGCGCGGATCAGTGGCTCGGCCGCACGGGTTTCACCTACTGAAACGGCATGCACCCATATTCGCTGTCGTGCTGGAGAAACCGGTGGAAAAAATCCCAGTCGTTCGGCAATGTGCTGACGGTAACCGGGTTCTTTTTTGCCCCTGAGGTAGAGTCTTAGCAAGACGAACGGGAGAATCAGCCACCACGTCAATGAATAAAAAAATCGCATCACGTCATCGTTCGGTTTTTAACGGCTGTATTATCCTTGAAACCGGAGTGGATGGGTGAGAGTTTATTGTCGAAACGCCAATTCGGGAAAATGGGGACGATCACACTGGAATGTTTTTTACAAAGTACAATGTCTTTATTGATTTTAGTAGTTCAATAGTTATTCGGTTTTGCATGTCGGTTGAAAACGGCTCCACCCGGTTTTGAAAATGACCGGATCGACAAAAGTCGTTCTGGCAAGGTGTGCAAGTGGATTAAGGTTACTATGGAACTTCGTATCGCGACTTACAACATTCACAAAGGGGCGTCGATTGATCATCGGCCTGTGATTCAGGAACTGAAACGGTCTATCCGGTCGTTGAGTGCCGACGTCATTTTCCTTCAGGAAGTCCAGGGGCGTCACGATCTGATGGCGAACCGGCACGCTCTGTTGTGGCAGGATCAGGGACAGCACGCCTATCTTGCGGGCAGTTCGCTTTACTGTGCCTACGGCAAAAATGCCGTCTACGATTACGGTCATCACGGCAATGCGCTGTTAAGCGCCTATCCCATCATTTCCCAGCACAACACAGATGTTTCCGATCATGCCCTTGAATCACGGGGAATACTGCATTGTGTTTTACAGACGCCGGAAACCCGGGTTTACTGTTACGTCATTCATCTGGGCCTTTTCAAGGGCAGTCGGATCAGACAAACGCGTGCCTTAATCGAAACAGTTCAACAATCCGCGCCCAAAGACGCTCCGGTTATTATTGCCGGCGACTTTAACGACTGGAACAATAGCCTCTCGGATCTTTTGCGGAAAACGCTCGGCGTGAAAGAAGTGTTCGATGAACTGGAACAGCAAGAAAACGGCAGAAAATCGTTTTTTCCTCGTCTGACCGGCCAGGTGCCCAAACCATTGCCGGCGAGAACGTTTCCTGCCCTGTTTCCGTTTTTCCGGCTTGACCGGATTTATGTAAGGGGTTTTGAAGTCGATTCCGCTTGCGTGATGCAGGGAGCGCCGTGGACGGCTTTGTCCGATCATGCTCCTTTGGTCGCTTCTCTCAGAACCGGGTGAAAGGAGTGGGGGCCGTTCGTTACACTGCCGGCAGTCAGTTGACACTGTTGGAAAATGGCGAGGGTTTCTTTCCAGCGTTGCTGGATGCGCTCGATCAGGCTGTGTCTGAAATTTATCTGGAAACGTATATTTTTTTCCCTGATGAAGTCGGCCGGCGCGTCATTGATGCCTTGAGACAGGCGGTTGTCCGCGGTGTTGAGGTGCACGTTATTATCGACTGGCTGGGAACGGGTCACAGACTGTGCGGCATTTTGACGCGGGAATTTAAACAGGCCGGCATCCAGTACCATGTTTTCAATCGGTGGTTTAAACGAGGTTTCGTCCGGTTGCACCGGAAACTCTGCGTTGTCGATCACAAAATTGCTTTTGTCGGAGGTATCAATATTCTGAGCGATTGGCGGTACGACTATAACCG
>DBGFLV010000219.1:0-4741 GCA_048528425.1 Oxalobacter sp.
GAACGTTGATGGCAGAGGACTTGCCGGCGTTGGATCGGCCGACAAAGGCGATTTCGGGAACGAGAAGCTTGGGCAAATCGCGCAGATGATTAACGGTTTTAAAAAATCGGGCTTGCCACAATGTCGACATAGAATTTTTCCGAGAAGGCGGTTTGCAGGCAAAGTAAGGTTTGTCGTGCTTAATCGACTACCGTTTCCAGCGCGAAAAGAGCTTCCACGTTTTCCCGGCGTCGAATCAAGTGAACCTGTTTTCCGTCCACCCATACCTCAGCCGGACGTCCCCGTGTGTTGTAGTTGGACGACATGGTCATACCGTAAGCGCCTGCACTCATGACAGCCAGATAGTCGTCCGCATCGACGGCCAGGTCCCGCTGCCGAGCCAGCCAGTCTCCCGACTCGCAGATAGGGCCGACGACATCGTAGCGTTTTAAGGGAATTTCGCGTTTCACCACAGGCAACACATTGTGCCATGCCTCATACAGTGACGGTCTCATCAAATCGTTCATTGCAGCGTCAACGATTGCAAAATGTTTACCAGCATTGGTTTTGAGATACTGAATCTGGGTTAGAAGCAGTCCGGCATTGCCTGAAATGGAACGACCCGGTTCCAGTAAAACAGTGACCTGCTTGCCAGGATGGCGAGCGATTGTCCAGGCAGAGATTTTTTCAAACAGATGTGAGAGGTAATCGGAAACAGCAACCGGTTTTTCATCGCGATAAGTAATGCCGATTCCGCCACCGATATCCACATATTTCAGTTCAATGCCTTTTTCTGCTAATCGGTCGAACAAATGGATCAACTTGTCCAAGGCTTCCAGGAGGGGGGAATCATCCAGAAGCTGCGAACCGATGTGGCAATCAATGCCGATGACTTCGACGTTAGGCATGGCCGACGCTTCTTCATACGAGGTCAACGCTTCGTCATAGGGAATGCCGAATTTGTTTTCTTTTAGGCCGGTCGAGATGTAGGGATGGGTTTTAGGATCGACATCGGGGTTGACCCGGAAAGAAACCCGGGCTTGTTTACCCATTTCTCCGGCAATCCGGTTAATGCGGCGCAATTCAGCGGACGATTCGATGTTAAAACCCAGAATGTCGTATTCTAGGGCAAGACGGATTTCGGCAGCCGTTTTGCCGACACCGGAGAAAATCACTTTACGGGGATCGCATCCGGCAGCGACAACGCGGGAGAGTTCGCCACCCGAGACAATGTCGAAACCGGCTCCTTCACGACCCAGCAAATTCAAAATCGCCAGATTGGAGTTGGATTTGACCGAATAACAGACAAGAGAATGAAGGTTGTCGGTTTCGAATCGTTTGCAGGTGTTGGCGTACTGGCGAAAATGTTCAATCAGAGCCGCTTTGGAATAGACGTATAGAGGTGTTCCATAACGAGCAGCCAAATCGGTCAACGCGACGTCGTCCACATGCAGGACACCGTTTTTATAAGCAAAATGGAGTGAAGTTTCCATAACTTTCAAGGTAACGTCGGCAAACTGCCGGGAAGAATACCCAACGGTGCTCTTTCCGACTCAGGTTCATCGGTTTCGGGTTCTGGAAATGTCTGGGGAGTAACCGGCATCGGTGCGGTATCAACCGGTGGTAGCAACAGCGGCCCCTTCTGACCACACGCAGCCAAACTCGCCGACAACACAACGGCGAGAAAAATCGGTAACTTCCATTTTTTTAAACGAGTAGGTCGCATTTCAAATTACCTTTCGGCGTCAAAACCGAATTTTTAACAAGTAAAGCAGTTTAACATGCGAGTAGGTGCCTCGCCAAAGAAACCGGGGCGAGTCATCGTCGAACAGCCCGTTTGTCAATCGGCGAAAATCTCGTCTTTGACATGATGGTTTTCCGTTTCAACAATTTGCTCCACGTCCTTTTGGCCGACTCCGACCTGAGTCACGATTTTGCCGGGTGGGACTTCCGCATAGTAATAGTCCCCGTTTTCGAAAATAACGCCGGCAGGGGGAGCGATCTCTTCAACGGGTATATCGGGCAATACTTTTTGCATGTAATTAATCCAGACGGGAAGGGCCAGCACGCTGCCGGTTTCCCTGCCGCCCATATTGCGGGGTTGGTCGAAACCCAGCCACGCTACCGCGACGAGTCTGGGCTGATATCCGGCAAACCAGGCGTCATAGGAATCGTTTGTCGTTCCCGTTTTGCCGGCCAGGTCAAGTCGGTTCAATACTCTGGCCCGGGCTGCCGTACCGCCTCTGACGACGTCTTTTAACAAACTGTCCATGATAAAAGCGTTGCGGACGTCAATCACCCGGTTGTTTTCATCTCCGGCCGTTTCCGGTTTCGCTTGCGACAGGACGTGACCTTCCGAATCGGTGATGTGCGTGATAAGGTAGGGCCGGATTTTATAGCCGCCATTGGCAAAAACCGAATAGGCTGTCGCCATTTGCAGTGGCGTGACCGAACCGGCGCCCAGTGCCAATGTCAAGTAAGGCGGATTTTTGTCGGCATCGAAACCGAACCGGGTAATGTATTCCTGTCCGTAAGGAGCACCGATCTGGTTCAAAATACGGATGGAAATCATGTTTTTGGATTTCATCAAACCCCGGCGCATGGTCATGGGACCTTCATAACGGGCATCGAAATTCTTGGGTTCCCACAACTGGCCTCCTGGTTGTCCAGAAAAAGACATCGGGGCATCGTTGATGATGCTGGCGGGAGCGAAATGCTTTTCCAGAGAAGCGGAGTAAATGAACGGTTTGAAAGAGGAACCGGGTTGACGCCACGCCTGGGTGACGTGGTTGAATTTTTTCTGGGTAAAATCGAATCCGCCCACTAACGACTTGATGGCGCCGTCGGCCGGGTTCAACGATACGAACGCGGCTTCGATCTGGGGCATCTGGACGATGTTCCAGTTTTGTGTGTTGTCTTTCATGACACGGATAATCGAACCCCGTTTGATCTGTTTGCCGACAGGGGCGTTCGGCTGCAAACTGGAGGCGGCAAAGACGAGTCCGTTACCGGATACGGTCACGTCGTTACCGGAAGAGAGAACAACGCGTACCTTTTGAGGGGAGGCTTCGAGTACGACGGCGCTTAACAGATCGCCACAGTCCGGATAACGTGCCAGTTCGTCTTCAATGGCGTCGGCGACGGTATCCCGGTCGGCCGGAATATCCATGTGGCCTTCCGGCCCACGGTAACCATGTCGTTTGTCGTAATCCATGACACCACGACGTACAGCCTGATAAGCGGCTTCCTGGTCTTTTCGAGTAATGGTGGTGTAGACGTTCAATCCGCGTGTATACGTTTCATCCTTGTACTGGTCGTAGACCATCATCCGGACCATTTCGGCGACATATTTGGCATGCACGTTAAATTCGTTCCGGCTGGTTTTGACTTGAACAGTTTCGTTTCTGGCTTTTTCGTATTCCTGGTCGGTAATGTAACCCAGCTGCTTCATGCGGAGCAGGATGTATTGCTGTCTTTGTTTGGCCCGTACCGGATTGGTGATCGGGTTGTTGGCGGAAGGGGCTTTAGGCAGCCCGGCCAGCATGGCGGCTTCGGCCAGAGTAATGTCCTGTAGCGACTTGCCGAAGTAGACTTGTGCGGCTGAAGCGAATCCGAAAGCTCTTTGCCCCAGATAGATCTGATTGAGATAGATTTCAAAAATCTGGTCTTTGGTAAGCGTTTTTTCAATCTTCCACGCCAAAAGCACTTCATACAGTTTGCGCTTGAATGTCT
The DNA here is from genome assembly GCA_048528425.1 of Oxalobacter sp. Taxonomy (GTDB): domain Bacteria; phylum Pseudomonadota; class Gammaproteobacteria; order Burkholderiales; family Burkholderiaceae_D; genus Oxalobacter. The sequence goes on from DBGFLV010000219.1 coordinate 3,712, forward strand.
GTTCGCTGGTCAGGAAGAAATTTCGGGCGACCTGTTGCGTAATGGTCGAAGCGCCTTGTCTGCTGCTGCTGACCAGATTGTGCAATGCTGCGCGCAAAATACCGATGTAGTCGACGCCACCGTGTTGATAGAAACGGTCGTCTTCAATCGCCAGCACCGCTTTTTTCATGATGTCGGGAACTTGGTCGATACGGACGAGGTTGCGACGCTCCTCCCCAAATTCTCCTATTAAAACATGGTCAGCCGTATAGATGCGCAACGGCATTTTGGGGTGGTAATCCGTGAGCTGATCCATAGGCGGCAGACTCGGATAGATCAGGGTCATCGCCAGGGTGACGATGAGTGCACCTGCTACAGCCAGTCCGATACCTAAGGCTGCAAGACTGATCATGAGACGGACAAGCCACCTTTTTGCCGGTTTCGCCGCTTGCTGTGATCCGGAAGGACGATTTTTGGTAAACATGCTATTCAGCAAAAAATGCAATATGCGCATTATCCTTTAAACTGGGTTTGTGCGCACTCAAATGTGTAATTAACTGTTTCAACGTGGTACGGACACCGGACTCTACCGCTATTGCACGACGAAAGGAATCGGTGACGCTCCTTATCTGATATATTCGGAGTACGGTAACAGCATTTACTTTTTATGCAACAAAATATTTTTCTGGTCGGCCTGATGGGGTCGGGCAAAACAACGGTAGGTCGTTTACTGGCAAAACGGCTGGGCTTGCGGTTTGTGGATTCCGATCATGAGATCGAATCGCGTACGGGAGCAACGGTTTCCTGGATTTTCGAAATCGAAGGCGAAGCCAGTTTTCGGCGTCGGGAAGTCGACATGATAAAAGAGCTGACGGCCCAGACGGGTGTCGTTCTGGCAACCGGTGGCGGTGCGGTCGTTCATCCGGATAACCGGAAACATCTCAAATCCAGAGGGACGGTTATTTATTTGCGCGCCAGCGTCAACAATATTTTGCAAAGGACGATGCACGACAAGAGTCGTCCTCTCTTACAAACGGAAAACAGAAGAAAA
>DBGFLV010000220.1:0-12469 GCA_048528425.1 Oxalobacter sp.
AAAAGCATGACAATCGACTGGAGCCATTTTACCCCTTGGTCTTCGTTACTTGGCGGCCTCATGATCGGATTGGCGGCGTGCCTCCTCATTTTGGGTGACGGCCGGATCGCCGGTATTTCCGGTATCGTCGCCGGTCTGTTAAATCCCAAAAGAAGCGAAAAACTCTGGCGGGGCGCGTTCATCGCTGGCCTTGTGTGCGCTCCCTGGCTCTACCGTTTTTTCCTGCCGCTGCCCGAATTCCGTTTCGATAGCACATCCTGGGGCCTGTTGGGTGCGGCCGGGTTGCTCGTCGGTTTCGGTAGCCGTCTCGGATCAGGATGTACCAGCGGACACAGCGTTTGTGGGTTGTCACGCCTGTCGAAGCGTTCCGCCGTCGCGACCGCTCTTTTTATCGGATTCGGTGCGCTGACCGTCTGGCTGACCCGCCATTGCATGGGAGTGTGACATGGTCAATCTCGTTTCCTTCTTTTCCGGATTGCTTTTCGGCCTCGGTCTCATCGTTTCCGGCATGGCCGATCCGCAAAAAGTCCTCAACTTTCTCGACTTCACGGGCAACTGGGATCCCTCGCTCGCTTTCGTCATGATCGGCGCGATCGCCATCGGACTGATCGGTTTTTCCCGTGCAAAGAAAATGAAAAAGTCCTGGCTTGACGCACCCATGCAGCTGCCGAACGCTACCCGAATCGACTGGCGACTTGTCCTCGGCAGCTCCCTGTTCGGTATCGGTTGGGGACTGGCCGGCGTCTGTCCAGGTCCCGCACTGGTCACCTTGTCGGCAGGCATGGCACCGGCACTGATCTTCGTCATCTCCATGTTAATCGGCATGGGGCTGTACATTCTGATGAATCGGATAGAAGGGCGGTAACCCTTTTTGCCTGCGGCCGGTCGGCCTTTTCAACACGCCCCCAAAACCGCCGTCTGACTGTGGAGGCCCCTTTTCCCCCTGAACGGCAGGCATCCACTGCCAGCCGCTCCGTCAAACAGAACAAGCTTGTCCGGCCCTGGCGTTGACGCTCTTGTTTTCACTTTTCCGTGACGGTTCAACCGGCCTGTTCGTTGCCAGCAAAAACAACATCTGTATCACGCCGGGGCTGACCGAAGAGCAAAACCGGTGTAAACCGGAAGAAAACCATCTGAAATCCTGACAAGGAGACAAGCATGCCGGACATAGAACAGCCCGAATACGACCCGAACGATCCATAGGGACAAAAAAAGCGGCTTCGTCGCAAAACCGGACTCGACAACCCGACAGCCGACCCCACGCTTTCCGGGACGGCATCCAGCTGGATGCGCACTCTGGCCGACATCGGTGAGACCGAACAACACGACAACGTCGCCGCCCAGACCGGTTATTTGAAGCTGCCCTCGGCCAAGGAAACCGGAGCGGCTGGCGAAAAGGGGGCCCGACAGGCCACACCAACCGAGTTACCCGATGCGGGATCGGCCACATCGACTTTTAGGGCTTTTACGCAAAACGCGTCTTCACCGACTTGTCCGTTCGAGAAAAGGACGCTAGCTGGATCGCCGGGCGACACGGCTTCTGCCGTGCCTTCTGAAGACACTTCGCTGAACCGCCGACTTCGCCAGGACACACCAGCTCCGTTTGGCGAGTCCGTTCAGCCGACACCGTCCGTCTACATCAGCGAAACCGGAGCCGGCCGGCAAAGCAACCCAAACCCGCCCCCGGTTCAACGCGAAAATACCGCTACCACACCTTCCATAAAATCCGTTTCCTCGGCCCCTGCTTCAACACCGCAGATTCCGGACACGACAGAAACACCCCCGGCCAAAGACACCGTCATCGGATATTCTGACCGTGTCGCTAAAGCCGATAACGCCGAGAGTCCTGTAGCCTCTCCCCATCCTTCAAATCAACCGGTTAATCCCGAAACCGACAGTCTCCAGACCTGGCTGATTCAGGCTGGTGAAACGGCCAGCGTCGACAACCTGCACGCCCAGCCCGACCCGGCAGGTCTTTACCGGGACATGGGCGAACCGCTCGAAGAGCGCATCAACCGAACAGCGGCCAAACTTCGCCGCCTCATGGGAGAAGGAACCCGAAAAATAGCCGGCATCCAGCGTCAGCAGCAGGAAACCGAAGATGAAAACCACTTCGGGAACTGGGCCGGCCCGGGGATCGAGAGCGCACTTCAAAACGCCGAACTGGACAATCTGGACATCAGCTACCAACCCCTTTATGAAGCCGTACTGACGCATCCGGGCGCTATCCGGATGGCCCAATCGCTCTGGGGGGAAGAAATCGAACCCGACGTCAACGGCCGGACGAGGATGGATTACATCGGAGACGCTTTCCATCACGAATTCATTACCGAAGTCGGCAAAATGAGCGTGGCCCTGACGGCCCTCATCGTCCAGCTCATCGCCGACGTTTTGGACAACGAACCGGCCCGGGAGCGCAGCGACAAAGTCAACCTGCTGCTGGGAAGTCTGATCGAGGAAAGCGATGCGTATCTCCAGCGTTCCATGCCCATCGAAAAATGGTTTGTGCCGGGCGACGACGCACAAACAGTTGAAAACCTGACACAGTGTTACTATGAAACAATCGGTGGCCAGGGGCCTTATCTGGCGGCCGGGATGGCCACCGGTGGACAGTCGCTTCTGGCCGGTACAACTGCAGGAGGCGCTAAAACATCGTTATGGAAGGCGACCCGGGACTTTGTCGTCAACCTGGCGTTGGCCAATGCCGAGATCGTGCACCAGCAGGGAAAGAGCGACTGGATACTGGCGGTCAAGACCGCGTATTTGACGACCCTGGCAGGAAAAACCGTCGACGCCTATGTGAACAAACTGAAAAACAGGAAACCGAACGTTTTTTACGACATGATGGGCAACACGATCAAGAAGCGGTTTCAGGAGTTTCTCCGGAAGGAGATGATTGAAAATGTCAAAAAACCAAACCAGCCCAAAGACTCGGATTAAAACTGTTTCGCTTGACGCGAATGACACGTAGAATCAATTCATGCTGAATTTATTGATCAAACTGATGAAATTTCACGCTTGTAATTCGGTTTTGATTGCTCTTTCTATAATGAGTACGGTAACAACCGTTACAGCCGGTTCGTGGGAAACCGGACAAAAATGGTACAACCAGAAAGAGTATGAAAAAGCGTATCCTTATCTGAAAAAAGCAGCAGATCAGGCTAATCCCAAGGCTTATGCTGCTCTAGGTTATTTGTATCGGAAGGGATACGGCGTTGAAAAAGACCTTCAACAAGCTTTTTTGTGTTATCTGGAAGCAGCTCGGCAAGGAGAGCCGAAAGGCGAATTCGGTTTGGGATACATGTATGACATGGGACTGTATGTCAAGCAAGACTATTCTAAAGCAAGAAAATGGTATCAGTTAGCTTCAAAACAAGGACATAATGCCGCACAGATCAATCTCGCCAATCTTTACGCAAATGGACAGGGCGGCGAAAAAAACGAAAAACTGGCTTTTGAATTAATGATGAAAGCGGCACAGCGTGGCGATGACTATGGCCAATTTAACATTGGCTACTTTTATGATAAAGGTACAGGTGTCGAGCGGGATTATATTGAAGCCCGAAAATGGTATCACAAGGCAGCAGAGCAGGGTAACGCAGGAGCGCTACTCAACCTGGGCATTCTCTACAACGAAGGTAAAGGCGGTCGGAAAGACTTGGAAAAAGCGGCCCGGCTGGTTCGGCAGGCGGCTGACCGAAACGAAAAATACGCCCAGTACACGCTGGCCCGGTATTACCAGTTTGGAAAAGGGGTTCCGGAAAGCGACCGGGAAGCGGTTTACTGGTTCAGACGGGCAGCCGACAACGACAGCGCGCTGGCGATGGACGCCCTGGCCCAGGCCTATCGCCGTGGAGAGCTGGGACTGGAACGTTCGCCGCTTCATTATGATGAATGGGAAAGGCGGGCCAGAGAAACGCGCGAGCGAACCCATGAAGTCGATCCGGCCACCTGGACGCTGTTTGACTGGATCAAGTACAAATTCTTCGATTAGGCGAGCTGCAGGTTTTTCTAACGGGCCAACCGGCGAAGCCATCGAAGAGATTCGTTTATCGGATGGCACAAGAAAGCTGCCGTCGCCTGACGCGTTCACGGGGACAGGTCATTTTCCTGGCAGAAAGCGATTCCACTTCGTATGGCGTCCATCCGGCGTTGTCCTGGACGGGTTTTGCCGTCGGGTAGTGCCGTAACAGGGCGAGCGTTCCGGCGTCACGTGCACAAGCAGCCATTCTTTGCCGGCGAGGGGAACTAGACGTTTCCCCGACAGACGAGCCGGTTTCCCTGCCTGAATCACGCGTGACACTTGCCCGAAAACCGGGAGACGTCAATTCGAAATACGGCCACGACACCCAGCATTTTGTCGTTGAATTGGACGGGACGGTCCGTAAAACGGCGCATCAATGCCAAAAGTCCCTTTTTCTTCTCGTCCGGATTGTCCAGTTCGACAATGTCGCCGTTGCCGATAAGACTGCGATAACGATAACTGTATTGGCAAGCCTGGCGACCTTCGACCAGTTCATGATCGCAATCCATTTCAAAGGCGATCCGGCCGTTTAGGCGAAAAGCCGCTACCTTGCGGCCTTCCCGGGCGGAATGGACGTAAAGCGTCAATCGGTCGTTTTCATACTCGTACCCGAAATTCATGGGAACGATGTAAAGGCCTTCCTCATCCTGCATGGCGATCCGGCAAACCTGACACGCCTCGACAATGTCCCGCAAGGCATCGGGATCGGTAACTTCTCGGTCTTTTCTTCTCATCGGTATCCATGGACTCCTTTTTTACGGCAAGCCAGGGACCTGACCGGCAACGGGAAGAAAATCCGGCCGCCAACGGTCAGGCATTCCCTTAACGTTCTGTTTGCGGGTGCGGCAAACGGGCATAGGGCCCCGGTTTCAGCCAGTCAACAACAACACCACCGCATGCAACACCACCCCGATAAATCCGCCCACCAACGTCCCGTTGATCCGGATGAACTGCAAATCCTTTCCGATGGACAATTCCAGTTCCTTTACCATCGAACGACTGTCCCAGTGCCGGACAGTGTAAACGATGTGTTGCGTGACGGTAGAGCGGATTTCGCCGGACATGGCACGCGTCATCTGGACGATCTGGTCATTGATGGATTCGGTCATCGAAGGGTTTTCCAACACCCAGCGGCCGAAGCGACGGAAAGCACGCGATAACCGGTGTTTCATTTCCGAATCGGAGGAGAGGGCGTCTTGCTGCATCCATTTGCGAAACTGCACCCACAGCATTTCAAAGTAGTCGGCTACCACGGGCGTACTCAGGAACTGTCGTTTCCAGTCCTCGATTTTCGCATGATACTCCGGATCGTTTTTCAGCCGTTCGATAAATCGGGCCGCCAGCAGATCGAACTGACGGCGACGCGGATGGGTGGGATTCCGTCCGATGTCGTGCAGCCAGCCCTGCATGCTTTCCACCAGCGTACCCGACACCCGTAACCCGAATTCGTTGGTGTCCATGACCAGTCCCAGCATTTTGATCAGTTTGGGATATTCCCGTCGGGAGACTTCGATAATGACCGCGGCCAGCTGTTTTTGTGTTCCCGGTTCGTCCAGCACGGTGGAAATCCGGCGTAACCCGACGTCCAGCATGGCCTGATGCTGATTGTTGCGAGTCAGCACGTCCATGAGTTGCCCGATCAGGTTGCCCAAATCCAGTTCTTCCAGCCGCCTGTAAATAGCGTTACGCAACAGCTTGCCGACCCGCTGGTCGTCGACGAACTCGAGTGCGCCCATCAATACCCGTACCGTTTTGTCGGCCAGAAAATCCGCCTTTTCTTTCGAAGACAGCCAGGAGGCAATACGTTGTGCCGGTTCCCAGTCGCGCATTTTCGACACCATCGTCGCTTCCGAAAGAAAATTGTCGCGAATGAAAACCGCCAGATTCTCGGCAATCCGGTCTTTGTTGTGAGGGATGATCGCGGTACGCGGAATAGGGAGTTTCAACGGATGGCGGAAAATCGCGACAACGGCAAACCAGTCGGCCAGCGCACCGATCATGGCCGCCTCCGAAAAGGCACTGATCCATTCCCAGACACCGGTACGTCCCAAAAGACGGGAAACGACAAACAGAACCGTCATTCCCACAAGAAGGGCGGTAGCAAACAGCTTCATTTTCAGAAGCTGGCGTTGGCGCGACGTGTTTTCCATGAAAAAGAGGGGAAGACGGTTTAAACCGAATCCGAACCGTCGTTCTTTTCCCGGATCAACTCACGGTCGATTCGTTCGATTCCCTTGGAAATCAGATCAAAAGACTCATGGAACGCCTTGATATTTCTGGAATAAGGGTCGGGAACGTCGTAGTTGTCGTATTCACCGATACGGAGGATTTTTCCCTGATAGTTGGGAAAACTGTAACGGACGATGTCGCTTTGCCCCTTTTCCATCGTCAAAACCAGATCGGCCTTTTTGAGGAGATCAGCCGTCAGCAGCTTCGCACGGTGGTGTCCGATGTCGATACCGTGTTCTTTCATGACCCGGATGGCGAACGGGTCGGCCGACCAGCCCACCGTAATGTCCCGAAGCCCTGCCGAGGTGACGTCCTTATCGGGGTAACGCTGTTTCAACAGCCCTTCCGCCATAGGGCTGCGACAGATATTGCCGAGGCAAATAACGAGAATGTTTTGTATCACCAACCGTCCTTTCCTTTTCCGGACACTGACCGCAATGCGACTGCGCACCGTACAAAAATCACCTTGCCGCCCACGTACTTTAAGGTATAGTCTGTTTCAGAGAGACGTTAAATGCAGCTTTGGCTTGATCTTTGCTCCGACCGGGATGGAGATAGATCAATTCAGGCTGCCGTGACAATCCCTATCCTTGGATTTTATCGCATATTATCCCTGAAAACCGTCTGAAAGCCGCGTGTCCGCACACAAAAACCTGAAGGAGCGACTGAATTGGACAAGGAAATCATTGAATCGACCCAGCGTTTTCAAATGTCTTTGCCCTGGTACGCCATGACTGACGATCAGGTGCTGACTCGCCTCGAAACCGGAAAAGCCGGCCTTTCCGGTGACGAAGTGGAAAAACGCCAACGTGAATTCGGCCTGAACCTGTTGTCGGCTACCAAACCGCGCAGTCCCTTCATCCGGTTTTTCATGCAGTTCAACAATGTCTTGATTTACGTCTTGATCGTCTCCGCGGTCATCACCGCCATTTTGCGCCATTGGGTCGATACCGGTGTCATCGCAGGGGTCGTGCTGATCAACGCCATTATCGGGTTCATCCAGGAAGGGAAAGCGGAAAATGCACTGGAATCCATCCGGAAAATGTTGTCTCTGGAAGCTACCGTGACCCGAAACGGCCAGCGCATGTCCATTCCGAGCGAGGAACTCGTGCCCGGAGACATCGTCAGCCTGATGTCGGGTGACCGGGTACCGGCCGACATTCGTCTGATCGAAGAAAACAATTTGTCTGTCGATGAATCCGCTTTGACCGGTGAATCACACCCGGTGGCCAAAAACATCCGAACCGTTCCCATCGACACTTCGCTGGGCGACCGGCACGACATGGTCTATTCGGGAACGCTCGTCACGCAGGGCAATGCAACCGGTGTCGTCGTAGCCACCGGAGACGCTACCGAATTCGGGCGTATCGGCCAGATGATCAACGACGTCAAGGAAATCACTACCCCGCTCTTGCGAAAAATTGCCGTTTTCGGACGCTGGCTGACAGTCGGCATTCTCGTGGTCACCGTCTTTACCTTTCTGGTCGGCACCGTCATCCAGGATCACAGCATTGCCGATATGTTTTTGATGTGCGTGGCTCTGGCGGTCTCCGCCATTCCCGAAGGGTTACCGGCCGTCATGACCATTACCCTGGCCCTGGGTGTGCAGCGCATGGCGCGCTTGAACGCGATCGTCCGCCGCTTGCCGGCCGTGGAAACACTGGGTTCCGTGACCGTCATTTGTTCGGACAAAACCGGCACGTTGACGAAAAACGAAATGACCGTCCAGACGGTGGTGACGCCCGACAGGACGTTTGAAGTAACCGGAACCGGCTATTTCCCTGCCGGTGAGTTCTATCTCAATCACCACATGGTCGAACCTTACCATTATCCGGAACTGGAAGAGCTGATCCATGCCGCCGTGCTGTGTAACGACGCTGTGCTGCAGGAAAAGGACAACAACTGGCAAGTCGTGGGCGATCCGACCGAAGGGGCGTTACTGTCGCTGGGCATGAAGGCAGGCGTTGATCCCAACGTTCAGCGCGATCTGGAATACCGGCTCTCGTCGATTCCGTTCGAATCCGAATACCGTTTCATGGCGACGCTAAATCAGCTCAGCGATGGAAAAAGACTTATTTTCATCAAGGGTGCGCCCGAAACGGTCATTGAAAAGTGTTCCGAAGAGCGGACAGAATCGGGGAAACGGCCGATCAATCGGGATTACTGGCACCATCAGATCGGCGAGATTGCGCGGAAAGGACAACGGACGCTGGCAGTCGCCGTCAAGGATGCCCGGGACGACCAGACCGAAGTGACCTTTGGCGACGTCATCGGCGGACTGACCATGCTGGGCATGTTCGGCATCATTGATCCGCCGCGCGAGGAATCGCTTCTGGCCGTCAACCAGTGTCACCACGCGGGCATTGTCGTCAAGATGATCACGGGCGACCACGTGGAAACGGCCCGTGTCATCGGAGAACGGTTGAACATCGGGATTGGCAAACCCGCGGTGACCGGCGCCGAACTGGAAAAAATGGATGACGCCACCTTAAAACGCGTCGTCGAGGAGGTCGACATCTTCGCCCGGACGAGTCCCGAACACAAACTGCGACTCGTCGAAGCCTTGCAGGCCAATGGCGAAATCACCGCCATGACCGGAGACGGCGTCAACGACGCACCGGCCCTGAAACGGGCCAACGTCGGGCTGGCGATGGGGGTCAAGGGAACGGAAGCCGCCAAGGAAGCGGCCAGCATCGTTTTAGCGGACGACAACTTCAGTACCATCGCCGGTGCCGTCCGGGAAGGGCGCCGGATTTACGACAATCTGCAAAAGGGCATTCTCTTTTTGCTGCCGACCAATGGCGGCATGACGATGGTGGTGATCGCGGCCGTTCTGTTCAATCTGGCACTTCCCATGACGTCCAAACAAATCCTGTGGATTAACATGATTACCGCCGTCACCCTGTGTCTGGCACTGACGTTTGAACGGCCGGAAGCCAACGTCATGGACAGGCCGCCACGCGACCCCAAGGCACCGCCACTGACGTGGTACATGGTCTGGCGCATCGTTTTCACGTCGTTCATTCTCATGCTGGGTGCGCTCTTGCTGTTTAACTGGGAACTCAGGCAGGGACAAAGCCTGGACAAGGCCCAGACCGTCGTCGCCACCACCATCGTCGTTTGCCAGATGTTCTACTTACTCAATTGCCGTTACCTCCGCGCGTCGTCGCTGACCGTACGGATCTTCTACGGTAACAAAGTCATGTATATCGCCATGGGTATTCTGGCGGTTTTGCAATTAATGTTCGTCTACGTGCCGTGGTTTCAAGACATATTCGGCACAGCGTCGCTCCGGACCCGGGAATGGATTCTTATCTTCGCTATGGGCCTTGCCACCTTCCTCATTATCGAAATGGACAAGGCCATCGAACGCTGGCTCGCGAAACGAAACGGCAAACCGGCTTTCTAAAGCAGAACGGTTTCTTTCCGGATGGTCTGTCCGTTCGAGCGGATGAGCCATCCGGCAGCCCGGGAAAGAGCGTCCAGGCGTGACCGGCAGATGAAATCCTTTCCGTTAAGGTATAAAGTAACGACAGAACGGGGCGGTTTGCTCCCTGGCCTCTTGTCCGAAAGGGAAACATCATGAAAAAAATCGACAGCGTCATGGTAGCGACCGACATGTCCGACTACGCCACCCTCGCGGAAAACCGGGCGGCCATGCTCAGCCAGGCCCTGGGCCTGGAAACGCTGGAGCTCATCAACGTGCAAGACCTTTCCGTCATTGACATGTTGACCCGGGCACTGAAAAGTTCTTCCGAAATCGCCCGGAAAACACTCACGGAAGGGCTGTCGTCCGATCTGGCCGGTGTCGTTCATCGTCTGGAAAACGCTTACCGTATCCATTGCGAGCTGACAATCCGTTTCGGCAAGGCCGCCACCGAAATCAGCCGGGAAATCAGGGACAGAAAAACCGGTCTTCTGGTCGTCGGCGCCCACGGTAACGACCCGAGCAACAACCTCTTTCTCGGCAATCTGCCCAGCAAACTGCTTCAAATCAGTCCATGTCCGCTCCTGATCGTCCGTCAACCCCCGGAACGCCCTTATCAAAAGCTCTTAATCGCTATCGACTTTTCCGAAACCTCGCTTTATCAGGCAAGAGCGGCCTTGAAGCTGGCCGCACCGGAGGCGGAAATCGTTCTCTTACATGCCTACGAAGTCCCCAACGAAGGCATCATGCGTTACGCCAGTGTCTCGCAAGGGCTTTTGCACGAGTTCCGCTCTAACATCCGCCAGAAAGCGGGTGCCGAAATGCAGGAATTCATCTCGGCCCTGAAGGCACCCCATCCGGTCACCTCCATCATTCAGTTCGGTATCCCGTATTCGATCATCAAGGAACAGGCCGAATCGAAAAAACCCGATCTGCTCGTGATGGGAAAACACGGCAGAACCCGTTTCGAAGAATTTCTTTTGGGCAGCACGACCCGCAATACCTTAAACGAAACGGACTGTGACATCCTGATCGTTCCGCCGGCCGCAGTCGACAGGGAATTGGGCCGTGACGATGCAGGACTGAAGAAGGAAGACGTTGCCTGATACGGCAAACTGGCCTGCAGGCGCCTTTCGGGGTTCCATCCATGGCCGGAAAAGGAGCAAAGGGCGTCTGACGCGGGACGACTGGGCGTAAAAATCAAGAAAAACCGGCCTTCCGGGGGCATCGGCCTGTTCTGCACAACCGGAAATACCGGCGATTCCGATCGTTCTTTACGTGTCCGGCGTGAACCCCCGGCCGACTCCGGTTTTGCCATGACGGCACGTTACTTTTCTTTTTTGTAAAAGCCTTTTTGCAGAAATTGCAGAACCGAACAGCCCGAAACACGTCCCCATTTGACTGGTTAACCGAGAAAAAACGGGTAATTTGTTGAATTCAAAAAGCATAAAATGTTTTAACCAAAAAACTCCGGTCTTCTGTTAAAACCGTGACAAGCTGAGCTTGGTAGACCTTAAAAGGTTCATAGGCCATAAAAGATCAATTTGTCCTGCCGAAAGGCTTTCTCATGAGTGGTATCGGCTTCGAGGATGATCCCTCCAAAAAAACTCTTTTTCCCGCCGTCAACGACGCTTTCAACGATTTTCAGCTGCCTGACCGGACCGGCTCTTTGCCCGGCGCGTGTCGCAGGTTATTGACGATGCGCTGGACAGTGTCCTCTCCGATATGATGGCCGAGTGGGGAGCAGAAGAAATCAGTCAAACTCCTGATGTGTCAGAAGCACGTAATAAATAAAGTCTTCTTTCTATCAACTTGCTATTTTTATCAGTTTTGAGAAGAGGGTCGGAAGTGGAAGGTTGAAGTAATGAACAGAGTAACTATGCAAAAGAAAGCTTGTCAATTTGATTTTTGCGAAATGGTTTTCTTTGCTTTCTCTTCTTTTTGGGCTTGTTCTGTTTATGCCAATGACGTGACAACTTGTCTCGAATATTACGATACCAAACAATTTGAAAAAGCCTATTCCTGTTTTCTCCAACCACACATACAGGAAAATCCTGAAGTCCAGTATTGTCTGGGAGTTATCTATCTGAAGGGCAAAGGCGTCAACCAAGATTATTCCCGTGCTCGGCAAGGGTTCGAAAAATCAGCCTCACACGGTTTCCGCGCGGCGAGTTCGGGATGGGAACCGGGTGTGAATACGGTAGAGGGGTTCAAAAAAATGATGAACACGCTATCAAGTGGTACATCAAAGCTGCCAATCAAAAGTATTCTCGCGCTCAGACCCAATTGGGTGACTTGGATGAAAACGGTCTTGGCCTATCCCAAGACTATAAACAAGCCAGACAATGGTACGAAAAAGCAGTTGCTCAAGGTGATGCCACAGCCATGACCAACCTGGGCGTCCTGTTCGCCAAGGTCAGGGTGGAAAACAGGACAAACTCCTGGCTTTCATGCTGTACAAAAAAGCCGCCGAAATGGGCAATGCCACTGCCCAGTTCAATTTCGCGAACTCTACCGGCTCGGCAGGGTGACCTTGAAACAGCCTGAAAAAGCCCTTTACGGGTATCGTAAAAGTGCCGATCAGGACACACCGGAAGCCATGAAAGCCCTTTCCCGCATCGACACTCACGGATTGCTCGGCCAGAAAGTCAACACACCGTTGGCGCGCGAATGGGCCGCCAAAGAACGACGCCGCATGAAAAAGCTTGCCGAAACGGAAAGCCTTTCCGGACCAACGGAATCAGCCCGAGTCAGGCGAACACCTCAGCCTGATACAGGAGTTTTCCTTT
>DBGFLV010000221.1:0-4961 GCA_048528425.1 Oxalobacter sp.
CCAAAAGAAAAACAGAAGGGAGGATTTTATACAAAACCCGGTAAAAACTCAAGAAAAAACAGCTACTTGTTCAAAAAGAATGTTAAATAAAAAGAATTTCTTGTTGACAATTATATGATGTTGCACGTTTTTCCCAGCGTGTTTAAAACGCCTCGGTTTTAAAGCACAGCTGGCTTGCCGGTAGCAGGCGGTTAACGAAATGCACGTTAACGTAAATGACCGGTGAGTTCGCTGATGGTAGAGAGAGTGCCGATCGAAACGGTTTTCCCGTTCAGCTTCGCTGCTTTGCGGTAAACTCGAGTCTGTTGTTATTGTCTGAAAACGGATTTCACGATGACGAATGCCAAAATTGTTATTACTGACTGTAATCACGCCGACATTGATGAAGAAAAAGCGGTCTTTGAGGCTGCCGGCATTCCTTACAGGTTATGCCAGAGCAAAACCGAAGACGATGTGATCGCCAATTGCCGGGGCGCTGTGGCCGTGTGTAACCAGCGTGCTCCTTTCACGGAAAAAGTCTTTGCGGCGCTTCCCGAACTGAAGATGGTCGTACGGTACGGGGACGGGGTGGACAATGTGGATCTGGAGGCAGCGACCCGCCACGGCGTGCAGGTGTGCAACGTACCGGATTACGGTACTTCCGAAGTGGCCAATCATGCATTGGCCCTGATGCTGACTTTGACTCGGAAGATTTGCCAGGCTAATGATCAGGTCAAGGCCGGGCGGTGGAATTACGCTGAAATGGCACCCATCCACCACTTGTCGAATATGACGGTCGGTGTCGTCGGATTAGGCCGCATCGGCCTGGCGTTTGCGAAGCGGGTTCATGCGCTGGGATGCAAAATCATCGGTTTCGACATTTTTACCGATCACGTCAAGGGAGATCCCGATTTCGCTTTTATCGAATTGACGTCGGAGGACGACGTCATCAGCCGTTCCGACGTGCTTTCCTTGCACTGCAGTCTGAATGCGCAGGACGTGGGGATGATGAATGCCGCGACGTTTGCGAAAATGAAGAAAGGGGCCTTTTTCATCAACGTGACCCGTGGCGGTCTGGTCGATGAAAACGCTTTGGCCGACGCCTTGAAGACGGGACATCTGGCCGGAGCGGGTATTGATGTCACGGTCAGAGAACCGCTGGAGCCGGACAGTGCTTTGCGCTCTTCACCCAACATCATCATTACGCCGCACATGGCGTGGTATTCCGTACAGGCCGAGTCCAATCTCAAGACCCGGTGTGCGGAGGAAGCGGTACGCGGCGTCAGGGGAGAAAAACCGCATTGTCCCGTAAACAAGTTGTGAGTTCAGCAATTTGAAAAAACGACCTGACAACGGGGCGTCAACGGGACCGAAAGGAAATAAAACCATTTCGACAGGACACCCCGTTTGTTTTTGAGAGCAACGTGCGGTTCGGTACGCTACCGGTTCCAGCCGAGGAAGAAAGAACCGTTCTGTTTATCCGTTTTTCTGAAGCAACAATGCACGGGTTTGTTCAGCCAAGTGCAGAGATTTGATAGGCAATGCTCCGGAAAAATCTGTATAATCCTGTTTTGGACAGATAGGAATTACCATGCGACTACTCAAAAAGGCACTCACGTTCGATGACGTGCTTCTCGTTCCGGCTTATTCTGCCGTTCTTCCTAAAGACACCAATCTGAAAACGCGTTTGACGAGAAAAATTTCGTTGAACATCCCTTTGCTGTCGGCTGCGATGGATACCGTGACGGAATCGTCGCTGGCTATTGCGATGGCCAGACAGGGCGGTATCGGCATCATTCACAAGAATATGACGGCTGCCGAGCAGGCCCGGGAAGTCGCCCGGGTCAAACGGTTTGAAGCCGGTGTCGTGCTCGATCCGATCACGATTCCCCCCACCATGAAGATCCGGGATGTCATTGCCCTGTCCAAGCAGCACGGCATCAGCGGTTTTCCGGTGGTCGAGGGCCGTTCCGTCGTCGGCATCATCACCAATCGGGATTTGCGTTTTGAAGAAGAACTGGATGCGCCGGTTCGCGACAAAATGACCCCGCGTGACAAACTGGTTTACGTGAAAGAAGGCGCTTCGCTGGACGAAGCCAAGCGGTTGATGAACCGAAGCCGCCTGGAACGGGTTTTGGTGGTCAATGACGCTTTTGAATTGCGGGGTTTAATCACCGTAAAAGACATCCAGAAAACGAACGATTATCCGCTGGCTTCCAAGGACGGATACGGCAAGCTGTTGGCGGGTGCGGCCGTCGGTGTCGGCCCGGACAATGACGAACGGATCGAACTGTTGGCCAAAGCCGGTGTCGATGTTCTGGTGGTGGATACCGCGCACGGTCATTCTCAGGGTGTTCTGGATCGTGTCCGGTGGGTCAAGAAGAATTATCCGAATATTGAAGTGATCGGTGGCAACATCGCCACAGCCGATGCCGCAAAGGCCTTGCTGGATCACGGCGCTGATGCCGTCAAGGTCGGAATTGGGCCCGGTTCGATCTGCACGACACGAATCGTCGCCGGTGTCGGCGTTCCGCAAATCACGGCGATTTCCGACGTGGCCGACGTCTTGAAAGGCACGGGTGTACCGTGTATCGCCGACGGTGGTATCCGTTATTCCGGGGACATCGCCAAGGCGTTGGCAGCAGGTGCTTCCACGGTCATGATGGGAAGCATGTTTGCCGGTACCGATGAAGCACCGGGCGAAGTCATTCTCTATCAGGGACGCAGTTACAAGGCTTATCGGGGTATGGGCAGTGTCGGCGCGATGCAGCGCGGTTCGGCCGACCGCTATTTCCAGGATGAAGCGGAACATCAGCCTGACAAGCTGGTTCCGGAAGGAATCGAAGCGCGTGTTCCTTACAAGGGAAGTGTAAATGCCATTTTGTTCCAGTTGATCGGTGGCGTCCGTTCTTCAATGGGGTATTGCGGCTGCGAGACGATTGACCAGTTGCACGAAAAGGCCGCTTTCGTTGAAATCAGTGCAGCAGGCATGCGCGAGTCACATGTCCACGATGTTCAGATTACCAAAGAGGCGCCGAACTACCGCGCCGAGTAAATGCCATGCAGATGGGGCCGGTTTTCCGGCCCTTCTCGTTTCAGCCAATCCGTTTTCATAGATTTGTCATGCATTCGAAAATACTTATTCTCGATTTTGGTTCCCAGGTAACCCAGCTTATCGCACGCCGTGTGCGGGAAGCCGGGGTTTTTTCCGAAGTCGTTCCTTATGATGTCGACCCCGGTTTTTTGCAGGCTTATGCCAAAGAGGGTTCCCTGAAGGGCATTATTCTCTCTGGCGGCCCGAACAGTGTGACTGAAGGAGACACGCCACGCGTGCCACAGCAGGTGTTTGAACTCGGAATTCCGGTTTTGGGCATTTGCTACGGTATGCAGGCGATGGCCGCCCAGTTGGGCGGCAAAGTGGAGAACGGTAAAATCCGTGAATTCGGTTACGCTGAAGTCCGGACGAGGACACCGGCGCGATTGCTCGAGGGAATAGCTGATTCCACGCTGGCCGACGGTTCCGCCCTGTTGAAAGTCTGGATGAGCCACGGCGACAAAGTGACACGTGTACCGCCGGGTTTTACGGTTATGCTGTCCAATGAAGCGTGCCCGATTGCCGGCATGGCCGACGAAACCAGACGGTTTTACGCCGTCCAGTTTCACCCCGAAGTCACTCACACGCTTCAGGGCAAAGCGATTATCAACCGTTTTGTGCACGCTGTTTGCGGTTGCCAATCCGACTGGAACATGCCCGACTACGTTGAGGAAGCAGTGAAGGCGATCCGGGAGAAGGTGGGCAGTGACGGCGTCATTCTCGGCTTGTCCGGCGGGGTCGATTCCAGTGTGGCTGCAGCCCTGATTCATCGTGCGATCGGCGATCAGCTGACTTGCGTTTTTGTCGATCACGGTCTGTTGAGGTTGAATGAAGGCAACATGGTCATGGACATGTTCGGCCGTCATTTGGGGGTTAAAGTCATTCATGTGGATGCCAGTGATCAATTCATGCGGCATCTGGCCGGTGTAACGGATCCGGAAGAAAAAAGAAAAATCATCGGTCGTGAATTTGTCGAAGTCTTCCAGAGAGAAGCGAAAAAGGTCAAAAACGCCAAATGGCTGGCTCAGGGAACGATTTATCCTGACGTGATCGAAAGCGCGGGAAAGGGCAAAAAAGGGCAGACGATTAAAAGTCATCACAACGTCGGTGGGTTGCCTGACACGTTGAATCTGAATCTTTTGGAACCTTTACGCGAGCTGTTTAAGGACGAAGTTCGGGAGCTGGGGTTGGCATTGGGTTTGCCGCGTGAAATGGTGTACCGCCATCCTTTCCCGGGCCCCGGGCTGGGGGTTCGCATCCTTGGCGAAGTCAGGAAATCCTATGCTGATCTGTTAAGAGAAGCGGATGCCGTTTTTATCGAGGAACTGCGCCGTACACCGTCGACGACGTACTCTGACCAGGGCGAACCCTTGAGCTGGTACGATGCGACCAGTCAGGCGTTTGCGGTCTTTCTGCCGGTCAGATCGGTAGGCGTGATGGGAGACGGCCGTACTTATGAGTACGTGGTGGCTTTGCGCGCTGTCCAAACCCAGGATTTCATGACCGCCCAATGGGCTCCCTTACCGCACGAGTTACTTGGAAAAGTGTCCAACCGTATCATTAATGAAGTAAAAGGCATCAATCGTGTCGTTTACGACATATCCGGCAAACCGCCGGCGACCATTGAATGGGAATAAAGTTTTTCCCACGTGATTCAAAACCGTCCATTTGGACGGTTTTTTTTATGAAGGTCGTTCTTTTATTGATAAGCGTAATACGCAGCAATAAATTTTTCGTGAATTTTAAAAGAGACAGGTAAAGTTAAATTGAAAAAACTGTATTTTTATACAGGAAAACGGTAAAGGAAAATAAAAAACGAAGCCGTTCCGATTTATCGTCGACAAGGGAAAGTACAGAAAAAGACAACGTGAAAAAATCCCGTTTTAGG
>DBGFLV010000222.1:0-5708 GCA_048528425.1 Oxalobacter sp.
TTCGTCGCTTTTGCGGGGCTTGTTGCCCGGGCTTTGTGGTTACAGGGAATATCAACCGATTTTCTCCAGAAGCAGGGGGAGTCGCGTTATGCACGCACGCTTGAGTTACCGGCAACGAGAGGGAAAATTCTGGATAGAAACGGTCACGTTCTGGCTTCCAGCGTTCCGGTCAAGGCGGTCTGGGCCATTCCTGAAGACGTGGTAACGCAACCGAAAGAAAAGCTTCGGAAACTGGCTGCGCTACTGAACATGAGTGAGCGCGCGCTCTATGCCAAGCTCGACTCCGACCGGAGTTTCGTTTACCTGAAACGTCAGGTTGACAACGATGTGGCCGATGACATCGTCAAGCTGGGTATTACCGGTATCCAGACCCGGAAGGAATACAAACGTTTTTATCCCGAAGGCGAGGTGATGGCTCACGTCGTGGGGTTCACTAATGTGGAAGACGTCGGTCAAGAAGGGATTGAACTGGCTTCCGAAAAGGTGTTGGCGGGTGTCACGGGCAGTCGTCGCGTCATCAAGGATCGCCTGGGACACATCGTCGAGGACTTGCGGGCGGTACGTGAACCGATGGATGGAAAAGACCTCGTCTTGTCGATCGACAGCAAATTGCAATATATCGCCTACAAGTATTTAAGCGAAGCAGTAGAAAAGCACAAGGCGAAAGCCGGCAGCGTCATTGTGTTGGATACGCGTACCGGCGAGGTGCTGGCGATGGTCAATTTGCCCAGTTTCAATCCGAACGACCGGCGGCATTTGACCGGTGCACAATTGCGTAATCGGGTCATGACGGACACGTTCGAACCCGGATCAGTCATGAAGCCGATTACGGTGGCGCTGGCGCTGGAAAAAGGCATCGTGAAACCGACAACGATGATTCCGACCGGAACCGGAAGAATGACGATCGGCACGGCTACGATTGGCGATACGCACGCTTATGGAACGATTTCGGTGGCCCAGGTCATCGAAAAATCGTCGAACATCGGTACCTCTAAAATCGCTTTGCAGATGCAACCGCAGGAGATGTGGGAAATGTTCACGTCTCTCGGGTTCGGCCAGCAACCGCGCTTCGGATTTCCGGGAGCGGTCGCCGGTCGCGTCAGACCCTACAAATCCTGGCGACCGATCGAACAGGCTACGATGAGTTACGGTCACGGTATTTCAGTTTCCCTTTTTCAAATGGCGCATTCTTACATGGTTTTTGCGCGCGACGGCGACATGATTCCCCTCTCTTTCTTGAAGAGAGACGACGTACCAGCCGGCCAACCGGTCATTTCCGCTAAAACCGCCCGGGAAATGAGACAAATGCTCGAGATGGTCACCGGAACGGAAGGCACGGCACGCAGGGCGCAGGTTGCCGGTTATCGTGTCGCCGGCAAGACCGGTACGGCCTACAAGATTGAAAACGGACGTTACGTCCGTAAATACGTGGGGTCTTTTGTCGGGTTCGCTCCCGCCTCAGACCCACGTGTCATTATTGCGGTCATGGTCGATGAACCGACGCTGGGGCATTACGGCGGTTCGGTGGCGGCTCCGGTATTTTCTGCCGTGGCGGCCGATACGTTGAGAGCGATGAATGTGCCGCCGGACGCGCAGGTTGAAGAGCTTCTGTCCACCGATAAAATGGCCAGGGTGAACTTATGACCGAACAAAAACAGCAATTCGTTTCCATTGTCCAGTGGCTTAAAACGGTCTGTCCCGGGGGAGAACTGTTTTCCGATTCCCGGGAAATAACACCGGCGACTGGAAACGCCGTGTTTTTCGCCTATGAGGGCGATTCGACCGATGGTCGCCGTTACATCTCAAAAGCGATCGAGAACGGTGCCGGAGCAGTCGTCTACGAAGCGGAGGGGTTCGCGTGGAATCCAGACTGGAAGGTGCCCCATCTTGGAGTGGTCGGTCTGAAAGCGCAAGCCGGCCCTGTCGCCGACGCTTATTACGGTTCTCCCGCTTCTTCCATGTTTGTCGTTGCTGTGACGGGAACGAACGGTAAAACGTCGTGCACGCAATGGATCGGTCAGTCCCTTTCGGCACTGGGTAGAAAAACGGCCGTGATCGGAACGTTGGGGATTACGGTGTTTGAAAAAGGCGAAAGTGAGATTCCCGAAGAAACGGGATACACCACACCCGATCAGGTGCAATTGCAGCGGAATCTGGCCGGATTGTACAAACAGGGTGTGGAATGTGTCGCGTTGGAAGCCTCGTCTATCGGCATTGACCAGGGGCGTTTGAACGGCCTGCACATCGACGTGGCATTGTTTACCAATTTCACGCGCGATCATCTGGATTATCATCACGACATGGCGTCTTACAAGGCAGCCAAACGGCGCTTGTTTGACTGGCCCGGCCTGGCACAGGCTATCGTGAATCTGGACGATCCTATGGGACGCGAACTGGCTTACGAACTGAAGACGAAAGTGGCTTTGACCGGTTACACCCTGGACCATGTCGAGGCGGACTTGCCGGTTTTAAAAGGAAGTGACATCCGTTACCGCGCAAGTGGAATCGAATTCAAGGTCGACTCTCCTGCCGGTTCTGCACGAATCCGGACACGGCTGATTGGCCGCTTTAACGTCAGCAATGCGTTGGGGGTGTTGGGCGTTTTGCTTTGTGCAGGGGTGTCCTGGGAGGAAGCTGTCTTGTCGTTGGGAAATTTGACGCCCCCGACGGGACGTATGCAGCAGATGGGAGGTAAAGAAGCGCCATTGGTCGTGATCGATTTTGCCCACACACCGGATGCGCTTGAAAAGGGGTTGGTGACGTTGAGGCAGGTGGCTACCGATCGGGGAGGCAAGCTGTGGTGTGTTTTCGGATGCGGTGGCGACCGAGACCACGGGAAGCGTCCGCAAATGGGGGCGGTGGCCGACCTGGCGGATTTTGTTATCGTGACCAGCGATAATCCACGTCATGAAAACCCTCGGGAAATCATGCGGCAGATCGTTTCAGGGATGGAAAAAGAACCTCTGGAATGCGAAGACAGGGCAACGGCTATCTTGCAGGCCGTCCGGCAGGCCTCGAAAAACGATGTGATTCTCCTGGCGGGCAAGGGACATGAAGCCTATCAAGAAGTCAACGGAACCAAGTTGCCCTTTGTCGATGCCGATCATGTCGCCCTGGCTTTGGCCTCGCGCGTAACCCTTAACAAGGCGGCGACATGAAGACGACTCTGTCACAACTCAACCGCTGGTTAAAGGGCAGTACGATGACAGCCGATGCTCCGTTTGACGGCGTCTCGACGGATACGCGCCATATCGCTCCCGGTAATCTTTTTGTGGCCCTGAAGGGAGAAAACTTTGATGCCCACGACTTTTTGCCGGAACTGGACGGTCGAAAAGTCGCTGCGGTGGTGGCTGAACGGCTGCCGGAAAAGTGTCCGCTTCCGGCACTGGTCGTACCCGACACGCGACACGCACTGGGGGAAATTGGCAAAAACTGGCGAATGCGCTTCACCCTACCGGTCATCGGTGTGACCGGAAGTAATGGGAAAACAACCGTTAAGGAAATGATTGCCTCCGTTTTCACCTCTGCTTTTGGCGAAACGGGATACCTGGCCACCCGCGGAAATTTTAACAACGACATCGGTGTTCCGTTGACGCTTTTCCGGCTGGAACCGGTCCACCGGGCGGCCGTGATCGAACTGGGTATGAACCACGCAGGGGAAATGGGTGTTTTGTCGGCACTTGCCTGCCCGACGATCGGGCTGGTCAACAACGCTCAGCGAGAACACCAAGAATTCATGCAGAGTGTCAAGGCCGTGGCCGAAGAAAACGGGACGGTGATCCGGTCTTTGCCGGAGAACGGTGTAGCCGTTTTTCCTGCCGATGACACTTACACTGCGCTGTGGCGCTCCTATGCGGGACAACGCCAGACGGTTTCGTTCGGGTTCACCGAGAAGGCCGACGTTACAGCTTCTTGCCGTTTTTCAACCAGCGGTACGGAAGTGGACATGGCCTATAGAGGACGAGTCTATCGCATGGTGTTGTCGACTAGCGGACGGCACAACGTTAGAAATGCGATGGCGGCAGCGGCCTGTTGCCACGCGGCTGGAATCGACTGGAACGACATCGTCAAGGGGCTGGAAGCGTTTCGTCCTGTTCGCGGGCGACTTGAAAAGAAAATCGCGTTTAACGGCGCCTTGCTGATCGACGACACCTACAATGCCAATCCGGATTCCGTACGGGCCGCCATTGATGTGCTGGCCGACGTAAAAACCGGTGGAGTTCTCGTTCTGGGCGACATGGGTGAAGTCGGGCGTGACGGCGAGCGCTTTCATGCCGAGGTCGGAGAATATGCCCGGGAACGGCAAATCCCGTGTCTTTTCACGTTCGGTGAGATGGCACGTTTTGCATCGCGGGCTTATGGGGAAAAGGCACGGCATTTCACCAGTTTCGACGAGATGAATGCCGTATTACGACAAGTAGTTGGGCCAGATATGGCGGTTCTGGTAAAGGGATCACGTTTCATGAAGATGGAAAGAGTCGTGGAGCAACTGATGAATGGAATAAACGGGGAAGGTCGTTAACATGCTGCTTTGGCTGGCACATTTTTTTCAACAAGACGTCGGACCACTGAGAGTCTTCGGCTATATTTCTTTTCGGGCGGTTTTTGCCACCCTGACGGCGCTTTTGATCGGTTTGATGGCTGGCCCGGCCGTCATCCGGCTTTTGACTCGGCTGAAAGTCGGTCAGGCCGTCCGGCAAAACGGTCCACAAACCCATCTGGTCAAATCCGGTACGCCGACGATGGGTGGATTGTTGATTCTGATCGCTATTGCCGTTTCCACTTTGTTGTGGTGCGATTTGTCCAACCGGTTCATTTGGGTGGTTTTGATTGTAACGATGGGGTTTGGCGTCATCGGCTGGGTCGATGATTATCGCAAGGTGGTTTACAAGGATCCGAACGGCATGTCGTCGCGGGAAAAATATTTCTGGCAATCGTTGATCGGTCTGGCCGCCGCCGTTTATCTGGCGTTCGCCGTTTCCGGACAAACCAATTCCGAAGTCTGGCATCTCTTTATCGAATGGGTGAAGTCCGGTTTCAGCATGAACTTGCCTCCCAAAGCCGACTTCATCATTCCGTTTTTCAAGACCGTGAGTTATCCGCTGGGTGTCTGGGGATTCATCGCATTGACGTATTTCGTCATTGTCGGTACCAGCAACGCAGTCAATCTGACGGACGGTCTGGACGGGTTGACGATCATGCCGACCATAATGGTCGGTACGGCGCTGGGCGTGTTCGCCTATCTGACCGGACACTCCATTTATTCCAGCTATCTTTTCATTCCCTACATTCCCGGGACAGGTGAACTGCTCGTTTTTTGCGGTGCTATGGCCGGTGCCGGACTTGCTTTCCTCTGGTTCAACGCCTATCCCGCGCAAATGTTCATGGGCGACGTCGGAGCGCTGGCGCTGGGCGGAGCGCTGGGAACGATCGCCGTCATCGTACGTCAGGAAATCGTTCTGTTCGTGATGGGCGGCATTTTCGTCGCGGAAACCGTTTCGGTCATGTTGCAGGTCACGTATTTTAAATACACGAAAAAGCGGTATGGCGTAGGACGTCGCATTTTCCTGATGGCACCCTTGCATCATCATTTCGAACAGAAAGGGTGGAAAGAAACGCAGGTGGTGGTCCGTTTCTGGATTATCACCATGATTTTAGTTTTGATTGGTTTGTCGACGTTAAAGATTAGATGATATGAACTGGGCCGG
>DBGFLV010000223.1:0-5036 GCA_048528425.1 Oxalobacter sp.
CCAAAACGTCCAGTACCCGTCAATTCGGGAACGCTTCCTCACATTTTACGCCAGTGCCATTGCTGACAGGACAACTCTTTTCGCCGGTATTCGTGAATTGCTCATCCAATTACGCCAAACGGGAATTGGCTGGGGCATCGTGACCAACAAGGCAGCCAAGTTAACCCGGCCTCTTGTTGAAAAAATCGGCCTTGAAAAAGCGGATTGCGTGATATCGGGGGATACGGCAGCGCGTCCCAAGCCTCACCCCGATCCCCTTTTATACGCGGCCAGACAACTGGGAATTCGCCCGGAAGAAAGCTGGTTCGTAGGGGACGACCTTCGCGACATTCAGGCAGGCAAAGCAGCCGGAACCGGCACGATCGCCGCCAAATGGGGGTATTGCACCGACCCATCCCACTGGAAGGCCGACTACATTGCAGAAAAACCGGAACAAATCATGGAACTGATCCGTTTGGCCCGGGAAAACTAGGCAATCCGGACACTCTGTCAAAAAAGCCGACACATGGTCGGCTTTTTTGACCAATCGACGAAAAGTCACAACCCGGCAGCGAGACGTAGCGCTGCTGCCTTGTCTGTCCTTTCCCAGGTGAATTCGGGTTCGTCACGACCGAAATGACCGTAAGCAGCCGTTTTGCTGTAACGAGGATGCAACAGATCAAGCATCTGGACAATCCCCTTGGGTCTCAAGTCGAAAAGATCGTTGACAAGTGCGGCAATTTTCTCATCGGCAATGACACCGGTTCCTTCCGTGTTGATCGTAATATTGATCGGTTTGGCCACACCGATCGCATAGCTAACCTGGATCTGGCACTGCGTGGCCAGTCCTGCCGCGACAACGTTTTTGGCGACGTAACGGGCTGCGTAGGCAGCGGAACGGTCGACCTTGCTGGGGTCTTTGCCGGAAAACGCGCCGCCGCCGTGAGGACAGGCACCGCCATAGGTGTCGACGATGATTTTACGCCCGGTCAGGCCGCAATCGCCTTGTGGACCGCCGATAACGAAACGTCCGGTCGGATTGACCAGATAGCGCGTTTCTTTCAACCATTCGACCGGCATTACCGGCTTGATGATTTCTTCAATCACCGCTTCTTCAATCTGCTTGTGTTCGACTTCTGGCGCATGCTGGGTCGACAAAACGATCGTTTCTGCCCCGACCGGCTTTCCATCGACGTAACGCAGCGTAACCTGCGATTTCGCATCGGGACGAAGCCAGGGAATACGGCCATCTTTACGCAGCTGTGACTGGCGTTCTACCAGCCTGTGCGCGTAGTAGATGGCCGCGGGCATCAGTTCGGGCGTTTCGTCGCAAGCGTAACCGAACATCAATCCCTGATCACCTGCGCCCTGATCAAGATCCAGACCGCGCCCTTCGTCAACTCCTTGCGCGATGTCGGGAGACTGTTTGTCGTAACCGACCAGAACGGCACAGCCCCGATGGTCGATACCGTAGTCGTTATTGTCGTAACCGATCCGCCTGATCGTATCGCGTGCGACAGAAATGTAGTCGATATTCGCTGTCGTCGTGATTTCACCCGCCAAAACCACGAGGCCGGTATTACACAGCGTTTCTGCGGCAACTCGTGCGTTGCGATCCTGTGACAGAATAGCGTCCAAAATCGCGTCGGAAATCTGGTCGGCAACCTTGTCGGGATGCCCTTCAGAAACCGATTCCGAAGTAAAAAGATAATCTTGTGCCATAAAAAAGTAGACTCCTAGAAAGGCCAATTGCTGTCGCAGCCAAATCGGAAGTCTGCGACGCTTTAGCGAAATTTATAGACCGCTTCGCAAGTTGTCCGTTAACTCAGCGGCAGCGTTATTCTACGCTGAAATAGCCAGTTATCAAGAACGACTCCCGACAAATCCGAACCGGGAGACAAAAACAGGGTGGACAGCGCCTGTCGGAAACAGGCGAAAACCTCTCTGTCCGGGTAAATCTACGAAAAAAGCCTGGTTTGTTCCGTCTTCCGGAAGGGACGCTGAAAAACGGACCGACATTGCGCTATCATTAGGCCTTTGACATATTGTCGCAAACTTTTCCGGGTGCAACGGCACGAAACGGCCGTCCGGAACCACTTATCTCGTCAAGAATATCCATGATCACGCTTGTGTTGACCTCGTATCACCGGGAGAAAAAGGGATGAGGTTTTTCCTGTTTGTCCTGTGGTTACTGCATTGGTTGCCGTTACCCATTCTGGGAAGACTGGGGAAATGGATGGGAACGCTTTGCTACTATCTGATGGGACGCAGGCGTCGTATTGCGCTGACCAACCTGCGACTCTGCTTTCCCGCCATGACCGAAAGTGAACGCAAAAAAGTGGTTAAAAACCATTTTCAGGGATACGGCCGCTCCATCCTGGAACGCGGCATTCTCTGGTGGGCACCGGTTGAACGGATCAAAAAACTCATTCATGTCGAACCGGCAGTTCCCTTCGACGAAATCGACGCAGGACCAGTCATCTTTCTTTGTCCGCATTTCGTCTGCCTTGAAATGCCGGGTGCTATCATCACTATGGGTTCACCAGGTTGTTCCATTTATACTCAGCAGAAAAACAGGATTTTCGACGAGGTGTTACGGAAGGGAAGGATGCGCTTTCACGAAACGGTTCTCCTGTTTTCGCGAAGTCAAGGCATCAAACCCATTATCCGGGCGTTGCATAAAAACATTCCCTTTTTGATGTTGCCGGATATGGATTTCGGTGCGAAAGACGCGGAATTCGTTCCCTTTTTCGGTCAACCCGCCGCCACACTCGTCGCGCCTTCCCGGCTGGCTGCCGCCACTCGTGCTAAAGTCATCCCGGTCGTCGCCACTTTCCTGCCCGGTTACCAAGGTTGGCGAGTCAAATTTTATCCTCCCTGGGAAAACTTTCCCGACAAAGACCCGTGGACGTCGGCAAAACGTATGAACGAGTTTATCGAACAACGCATTCTGGAAGCGCCTGCAGAATATTTGTGGACACACCGGCGTTTCAAAACACGCCCTGACGGTTGTCCAGACGTCTATTTGGACAACGCGTAATCGGCTTGTTTGTTGACAAATCCACCGATTCCCTGCAATTTTCGCTGACATTGTCTCTTCAATTTCATATCATTGTTTCATTCGTCCGGATCGACAACCGAACATATGAAACTGAAATTCACCAAAATGCAGGGAGCGGGAAACGATTTCGTCGTTTTAAACGCCTGTGATCAAGAAATAGCGCTGTCCTCGGAACAGTATCAGTTGATTGCCGACCGCCGGTTCGGTATCGGTGCAGACCAAATTCTCATTGTCGAGAAATCAGACAATGCCGAAGCCGATTTCCTTTACCGTATCTTCAATGCCGATGGAAGCGAAGTCGAGCAATGTGGGAATGGGGCACGCGCTTTCGCCAAATTCGTCACGACCTTCGGACTGACCCGCCATAATCCCATCAAAGTCAAAACGAAAGCCGGTCTTATTGCACTGCTGGTCGAACCAGACGGTAACGTGACTGTCGACATGGGCAAACCCGAGTTCGATCCACTGAACATTCCGTTCAACGCGGAAGGCTTGGAAGCGCTTGAAATGGGCGAAGACAAGGTGTGGCCCATCGTTTTGGACAAAAAAAACGAACCACTCCCTTATTCCGTCGTTTCCCTGGGCAATCCTCATGCTGTCCGGATCGTGGAAAACGTCGATACGGCGCCGGTCGAGCAGGAAGGGCCACTCATCGAAAATCACGCCCGTTTTCCAAACCGGGTCAACGTCGGTTTCATGGAAATCGTCAACCGGCATACCATCCGATTGCGCGTCTATGAAAGAGGGGCTGGTGAAACACTGGCCTGCGGTACTGGCGCCTGTGCGGCCGTCGTGTCCGGTATCCGGCGAGGTCTTCTGGTGTCGCCGGTGACGGTCCAGGCACGCGGCGGTACCTTAAAAATAGCCTGGAACGGAAACAGAGATAACGTCATGATGACCGGCCCGGCCGTCATTGTCTTTCATGGAGAAATCGACTTGTGAGGTTTTATGAAAATTGACCCCGAAATCTTTCGTGTGCTTCCCGGCACCGATACGCGGCTTGTGGACTGTCCTACTCTTATCAAGCCGTTTTACCGTTCCAAAAAAGACTATCAGGACAGGCTCGAAGAGGACACACAGGAATTGAGCGATCAGCAAAGTGTGTTGAACGCTTCCGGTCAATATGCGCTTTTGATTATTTTTCAGGCGATGGATGCCGCCGGCAAGGATGGTGCCATTAAACACGTCATGTCCGGAGTCAATCCTCAGGGATGCCGGGTTTACAGCTTCAAGCAACCCAGCGCCAAGGAGCTGAAGCACGATTTTCTCTGGCGTGCCGTTTGCAAATTGCCCGAACGGGGAGAGATCGGCATTTTCAATCGTTCCTATTATGAAGACGTACTGGTCGTTCGCGTACATCCGGAAATGTTGGCAAAGCAGAAACTACCTGATCTGAAACCTGGAACGGATTTGTGGGAAGAACGGTATCGTTCCATTCGTGATCTGGAAGCTCACCTCTACCGTAACGGTACCCGAATAATCAAGTTTTTCCTGCACATTTCGAAAGAAGAACAGCGAAAGCGCCTGCTTGAACGGATCGACACACCCGACAAAAATTGGAAACTCAGTCTGAACGATTTCGAAGAAAGAAAGTATTGGGATCAGTACATGGATGCATTCGAGAAATGCTTGTTGGCGACGACGACAAAAGACTGTCCCTGGTATTTCGTCCCGGCAGACGACAAAAACAACGCCAGACTGATTATCTCGGCCATCATTCTGAAAACACTGAAAGAGCTGAAACTGGCTTATCCCCAGGCAGGCAAGGAACATTACCATCAATTGGAAATGCTGCGAAAAAAACTGGAAGAATGAACTGACAGCTTTGCTTCACACCCGCACTGGCTTTGTGTCACCGTCCCCGTCCATTGGCACGATGAAAAAACTGACGTGATCGCAAAAAACCGGCACTGCCGAAGCGGCGGCTAGTTTGCTCATCCGCCAAAAGGGACAGCAGCCTTGTTTTTCCGTCTTATTTTTCACGGTTTTTACGGAA
>DBGFLV010000224.1:0-3596 GCA_048528425.1 Oxalobacter sp.
TCTCCAAATACATTTAGCGTCAACAGCCCTTTTTCAGTTAACGCTTCTGCACAGCTTCGATAAAATTCCGGCGAGTCGAATACAGGGGCTGCCGCGTTCTCATCATACAAATCCACTTGTAAAATGTCGATGTCAGGCTTTTTTCTTTTAGACGCAATGTAGTCTTTCGCGTCGGCCTGAATGACGGTCAGGCGAGAGTCGTTTTCCGGTAGGTAAAAGGTATTGCGACAACTTTCTATTACTTTCGGATTCAATTCGACGGCAGTCACTTTGGTA
The DNA here is from genome assembly GCA_048528425.1 of Oxalobacter sp. Classification (GTDB taxonomy): domain Bacteria; phylum Pseudomonadota; class Gammaproteobacteria; order Burkholderiales; family Burkholderiaceae_D; genus Oxalobacter. Next base: position 277 of record DBGFLV010000224.1, read on the forward strand.
TCCGGAAAGTGGTGATAACAAAATTTGGTCAGCGCGGCGCTGCCCAGGCCCAGCTGTACGATATGAGTGGGGTGACGGTTGAAAAGCATCCAGATCATCATGAACTGGACGTAGTCCAGTACGATTTCATTGGGTTTTCCAAGACGCATCGCTCCCTGTATCCAGTCGGTACCGAAATGCATGTATAAAACGCCCCGAAATTGGGTCAGGGTAACGTCGGGTAACGAATCGGTTTGGTTCGTGGCAGGAATGTTTTTCTTCATGATGATGTCAGGCAGATTTTATCCATAACGGGCACATTGTCCAGATCGAGTGAATATCGGCTTTTGAATGTGCGGGTTTTACCAATGATGGGATCGATGAAACGGATAGATCGGGCGATCAGTTGCAAGGGAAACCGGTATTCTTCTGCCTGCATTTCCGGTGTCAGGGCTTCGGGCAGATGAATCGGGTAGATCCGGTCGTTAAGAATGGGAACGCCGAGGGAACACATTTGGACGCGCAATTGGTGTTTACGGCCTGTTACCGGCTTTAGTAAATAGTGAGCGAATTGTTCATTGCGGTGCAGAATCCGGATTTCTGTCTCGGCATTCGGTGTCCCCATGACCGTTTGCATCCGCATGAATGCCGCACTTTGTTCCAGTCTGCTTTTATATCTCATCGGCAAAGAGAGGGACTCGTGATAGGGAGCGATAGCTTCGTAGTGTTTGAAAATCCGGTTCTCCCTGAACAGGCGCTGATACAAGTCGCGGCCTTCCGGTTTGACGGAAAACAGAACGAGACCGGCGGTTTCACGATCAATCCGGTGGATGGGCGTCAGAGTTTCAATACCCAGTTTTTGTTTAAGACGAACCAGCAGAGTTTCATGGACGTACTTTCCCGATGGAACAACCGGCAGGAAATGGGGCTTGTCGGCAACGACGAGCCATTCATCTTGGTAAAGTACGGTTTCCTGAAACGGATTTTTCGGTTCATTGGGTAGATGCCGATAATAGTAAAGCTTCTGATCGGGTTTGTAGGTATCGAACGGCCCAATCGGTTTACCGGAAGCATCCAGGACGTCACCGTACAGAATGCGAGTGTGCCATTCCTCTTTTGAAAGCGCCGGAAGCCGTTCAGCTAAAAAATCTTCGTACGTTTGCCATGAACCTTTGGGTAACGCGACCTGGCTGGGGCTGACCCCATTTTTGGAAAGAATCGTGATTTTCTTTAAGGGAGAACGCCGGAAAGTCATTAGGATGAGGACAGGTGAAAATGGACAAGTGGCCTTCAAACGTACCTTACGATGGAAAAAGCCATTTTAAACCATTTTTCTGTCGTGTCCTTCGGTCTGGTAGGGCAAAAGCAAAGCAGATTTCCTGATCAGACAATTTTGTCGCGGGATTCTGCCTGAGGTTGTTTCTTTGTGCCAGAATAAGAAGTGGCTGTTTCCATTATTTCTGAAAAGGAGCCGATCCATGACGGTAAAGAATGCTTTTTATGCGCAGTCCGGTGGCGTGACGGCAGTGATTAATGCTTCGGCCTGTGGAGTCATCGAGACAGCCAGAAAGCACAGCGAACGTATAGGAAATGTGCTGGCCGGTTTGAATGGAATTATCGGAGCGCTGACTGAAGAATTGGTCGACACCGGCAAGGAAACAAAGGAGGCTATCGCTGCGTTACGCTATACACCGGGTGGCGCTTTCGGTTCCTGTCGCTACAAGCTGGCTGATCCGGAAAAAGATAGGCGTGAATTCGACCGCTTGTTGGAAGTCTTCAAAGCGCATGACATCGGTTACTTTTTTTATAACGGTGGTGGGGATTCGGCAGATACCTGTTATAAGATTTCCCGTTTTTCTTCCTTGACGGGATATCCTGTCCAAGCCATTCACATACCGAAAACCATTGACAACGATTTACCGCTGACAGATTGCTGTCCCGGGTTTGGATCGGTGGCAAAATACATCGCTGTTTCGACGATCGAGGCGTCTTTCGACGTCCGTTCGATGTGTCGGACTTCAACGCGTATCTTTGTTTTGGAAGTGATGGGACGACATGCGGGCTGGATTGCCGCTGCCGGTGGTCTCGCGGAGGATTACGGTATCCCGGTTGTCGTGCTGTTTCCTGAAGTGGCCTTTGATCAGGAACGTTTTCTGGCACTGGTTGACGAGAAGGTTCGCCGCTACGGTTACTGTACGGTAGTCGTATCCGAAGGTTGTCGTTACCCGGATGGTCGATTCCTGGCTGATCAGGGAGCCAGGGATGCTTTCGGTCACGCTCATTTGGGTGGAGCTGCTCCGGTCGTCGCCAGTATGATTCATGAGCGGTTCGGTTATCCATTTCATTGGGCAGTAGCCAATTATCTTCAACGTTCTGCGCGTCATATTGCGTCGGCGATCGACGTCGAACAGGCCTATGAAGTGGGAGTGGCCGCTGTCGAGTTTGCCTTGAAAGGAATGAATGCCGTCATGCCTGCTGTCGAGCGGCTTTCCAACGATCCGTATCGTTACAAAATAGGGATGGCCGACTTGAAAGAGGTTGCCAACGTCGAAAAATTCATGCCGAAAAGCTTTATCCGCGAAGACGGATACGGCATTACTCAAGAATGCAAGACCTATCTGTATCCGCTAATACAAGGGGAAAGCTATCCTCCTTATCGGAAGGGACTGCCCGAATACGTCACCTTGAAGAACAGACTGGTAAGACGTAAATTGGACGCTTTTTACAAGTCACTGTAGCAACGGACAAATCGGTCACGTTACCAACAGGACGGTTATCCGTTCAGGAACAATCATTCCCCGCTCTTTTTTGAGAATGATTATCATTTGTATTGACTTCGCACAAGTCCGGTTTTATGATAGTTGCCTGCGTTAATGACTGGACGCACTTATTGTTAGAAAAGGGGCAATTTCATGAAACAGGAATTCATTCAAAAAAGGTTGTGACGCGACCTCTTCATAAGTTAACCGGTTTGGGAGAGAAATCACCCACGTCGGTTGTCGCTTGCTTGGACTGTTCACTTTTCCGATCTGTTCATTCGTTCCATTAAAACAAGTCGAGAATAAACCGGTATGACTGATGTCGATAAACTTGTGTAAACCAGTGAAAACGATAGTGCCGGAAAAATTTGTATTGGTATTGTTCTTGTAAAAAGTTTCCAGAGGCGCGAATGAATAGCCCGGAATTTTGAGCCGATGTCGAGGTAATAAGACCACCTGCTTGATCGTTTTAATATCAGGTTGAAACAGCCTAGCGAACCAATTCTGCTGTAAACACTCATCGAATTTGATCAATGCACTTTTATGTGTGCAGAGTATTTTTTGTCCGAGATGGCTTGATCG
>DBGFLV010000225.1:0-4010 GCA_048528425.1 Oxalobacter sp.
GCGGCTTTTTCAAACCAGGCGAATCCCTGTCGTCGATCCTGCGCCACGCCCTTTCCATTCATCAGGGCTATGCCGTACCGGATTTGGGCGTCAGCCTGGCCCAGTTCGGCTGCCTTGCGAAAAGCCAGAAGGGCAGCTTCCGGGTGGGGCGGGTCACTGTATTCCAGAATCAGTCCGAAGACGTACCAGGTTGCCGGATGATCCTGGCGAGCCGCCCGCTCAAACCATTTTACGGCTTTGTCAATGTCGCTTTTATCCCGGTAGTGCATTATCTGCCAGATTCCCAGCTGGAACTGGGCGTCCGGATCATTTTGTTCGGCGGCGTTCGTCAGCCAGTGAAAGGCTTTTTGTTCGTCTTTGGCGATCTTGAAGCCACAGGAAGACGTGTAGGGAGAGTAGACCCGATAAAGCGCGAGTTGGGCCTCGGTATCGCCTGCCTGGGCCGCTCTCGTCAACCACCCGAGTCCTTCCGTTTCGTTTCGGGCCATGTTCCCGATACCACCGTAGAGTTGCACGATTCCGAGTATCGTCTGGGCCTTTAGATGACCGTTTTCGGCGGCTTTTTCGACCCATTCGTAGAATTTCTGTTGTACTTCGGGCGTGACAGAACGGTTATGGTAGGGGGTCTTGCAGTCTTGGGCGTCGGTGCTGCCGACGTATGCGCTTTTGATGAGGAAGACGACGAGGGCGTTGACGTGTTGTTCTGCTGTGTCCGATGCGTGTTGGACAGGCGAAAGGCGCGCATCCGTTTCTTTTGGGGTGTCGAGAACGCTTTTTGCCGCTCCTCCGTTTTCCGTCACAGGAGAGGAGACGGCGTGCGAGGGCGGCGTTTTTTCTGCCGGTGCGTCTGTTTCCGACAGGAGGCGGTTCAACGCCTCGTTATCGGCCCGAGCGGAAAAAACGAGGGAAAACAAGAGGGAAACGAGCAATAGACGTTGAAAACGGAAAAAAAGCATGGTCAGCTCCGGAAGAGGAAAATCAGAATGGCAGTTTAAAAAAGCAGCTTACTGGTTTAGTAAAGTGTCTGGAAGTGTTTTGATCCGGAATGGGCTAAAAAACGACACGGCAATTGCGTCCGGGAAGGGGCGCGAGACGCCGGGACGACAGCTGATACGGCCTTTTTCCGGAATGGCGCAGCTGGAAGAAAGCGCCGTAGCCGACTTTGTGGGCGGGTGGCGGGAGGGAGAAAGCGCGTTGACCTTTCCCGACTGGGTTGCAAGGTGTTCCGCACTTTTCACGAGAGGCGAAACCGCTAGGGTGGCTCTATCGGCGAGGCCGGAAGTGTTGCCGGATCCGGTAAAAGCAGGGCAATGGAAAGCCGCCTGTCTGTTACCGGCCTGTTCGGGAAAATCGGTCGTCAGCCGAATGCGGACGTTCCTTGAAAAGCAGAGGACAATCGAGAACGCCGTTACCGGATATCGGTGTTTTGATCGATTGGCCGCAGGCCAGCCCTCCCGAAAAAAAGCGGACACGGGATGCCGGGGAAGCGGGTGAGGGTGGCCGACCGAAAACAACTAGCGCCTGCCGAGTGCCTTTAACCGTGCCCGGGCGTTTTTTTCACCGGCGTTGGCTGCCAGTGTGTACCAGTGGCGGGCTTGTGCAAGATTTTTGGGCAGGCCGTTTCCGGTTTCGTAAATATGTCCCAGGATGAGTTGCGCATCGCGTTGGCCGAGCTTGGCGGCGTCTCGTATCAGTTCGACGGCTTTGCGTTTGTTGACGGCGACGCCTTTTCCATAATAATAATGCTTGCCCAGTAACAAGAGCGCGTCGCGATCATTGCCCTGGGCCGCTTTGGAAAACCAGTAGACCGCTTTTTCAGCGTTCTTCGGAACGCCCTGGCCTGTGTCATAATGCACGCCCAGGGCGAACTGGGCTTCATGGAGACCTGATCGAGCCGCTTTCGAATGCCAGTAAAACGCTTTCGCCTCGTCTTTTTTGACACCCTGACCCAGGTAGTACAGCATGCCGGCGTCGAACTGGGCGTCGACGTGTCCCTGTTGTGCGGCCTTTTCCAGCCAGCGGGCGGCTTGCCGGTCGTTTTTCCGGACGTGAATGCCTTTCCGGTAAGCGTGCCCAAACAGGTATTGGGCAGAGGACACGTTTTGACCGGCGGCCTTTTCCAGCCAATAAAAACCGGTCGGCACGTCCTGGGGCATGCCGATGCCGTTCAGGTAAAGGAGGCTGATTTCGTACTGGGCGATGGCGTCGTTTTGCCGGGCGGCCTGAAGGAGGGCTTCTGCGCCCCGGGCTTCGTCTTTGGGCGTGCCCCGGCCGTCGAGGCGCGCCCGTCCGATCAGTCAGGCGGAATGGATGGAAGTGTTTTGTCCAGGACGTGGAAAAAAGGCGACAGATGCGGGCGGGTGGACGGTTTGCCCCGTGCGGTAACGTCGTTGGGGCCGGTTCCGGCTGACCTAGCGGAAGGGACGATTTTGCCCGTAACGGTTTTGGCGATGAAAAAACGGGACCGGAAACGGTCCCGTTCGGGAAGTATCGGCAAGCCGTCTTTTATTTTGCCGGGGTCGCCAGCCACGCGCGTTTTGCCCGGCTGCGTCGCAGGTACATCAGGACGCCGACCGCCAGAGTGATGGCTTCGGCAATGGGCACCGTCATCCAGATACCGGCCACGCCGAAGAACGGCGGCAGGATGAACAGGAAAACCGACAACAGGCCACAGCCGCGCAACAACGAAATGACGAGTGAGCGTTTGGCTTCACCAATGGAGGTGAAGTAGCCGGCGATTAAGATGTTGAAGCCGTTAAACAGGTAGGCGAACGCCAGAATGGCCGTGCCGTGGGCAGCGAACGTGACGATGTCGCTTTCTTTCGCGTTGAAAAAGAGCGAGACGAGTTCACGTCCAAAGAAGGCGAAACTGGTAAAGGTCACGATGGCGATCACACCGGTGACGCGGGCGGCCAGTTTCAGGGTTTTCGCGATGCGTTCGGGATTGCCCATACCGTGATTGTAACTGATGATCGAACGGATGCCTTCACTCATGCCGATGATGCAGGCCATGAGGATGAAATTCAGGTAATTGATGGCGGTAAACGCCGCTACCCCTTTTTCACCGGCCGCGTCCATCAGCGTGATGTTAAACATCAGCGTGACGGCGGCGGCGGACAATTCGGTGACGCCTTCGGCACTGCCGATGTAAAGGATTTTACCTACCAGCGCGGTTTTAAAGCGTCCGGCGAAAAGATTGACCGGGGTGTGCCGGTGCAAAAGCGCCGGCAGGTAAACGGTGAGACCCGCAGCATAGCTGATGCCGGTGGCGAGTGCCGCGCCGGCGACGCCCCAGCCGAATACGACGATGAAGAGCAGGTCGAGCACGACGTTGGAAACCACCATTGTCACCATGCCGCACGTCGCGTAAATCGGGCGACCTGTCGCTTTTACGACGGCGTCCGACATGAACATGGCGACCGGCAGCGGGAAAAAGAGGGCCAGCACCCGGATGTACGAAACGGCGTCGTCAGCCAATACGGTGTTGGCGCCCATCAGGGTGATCAGGAAAGGAGCTGCCATACAAATGACGATCCCGGCGGCACCGCTGACGGTGACGGCGAAGACCAGACCGGTTTTCAGGGCGTCGTTGGCGGTTTTCAGGTCGCCTTCCCCGAGCTTCATGCCGACAGTACACTGGCATCCGACACACATGACGATGGCAAAAGCAATCAGCAGGCTGTAGAGCGGGATGACCAGGTTGATCGCCGCCATGGCGTTAGCGCCGACGAAGTTACCGACCAGGATACCATCGACGAACACTTGTGCCGACAGCAGGAAAAGGGCCAACATGCCGGGTATGACGAATTTGACGAACAGGTGCGGGATAGAGCCTGTCGCAAGTTCGCGTTCTCCCCGGGAGGGTGACCCGGTTTGTTTTTTGACGTCTTTCATTTTATGTTTTTACTTTCGTTGAACGGTTCAGGTCAATTGACGGCCATCGGCAGCGGAGCGATTTTGCCGGTTTGTTGAAAAACCGGCAAAAAGCGGTCGGGTAAAACAGGTTTTGA
>DBGFLV010000226.1:0-4025 GCA_048528425.1 Oxalobacter sp.
AGTATTGCCGCTCTGGAAGCGGGTGCATCAGGATGCCGGCTTTTGGTTACCTCAGAAGGATCGACGAAAGAATATTTCCAGGATTATGTCACTTACGTCGATCCGGACGACGTCGATTCAATGAGCCGGGGAATAGAAAAAATGTTGTCTGAAGGTTTTGATATTAACTTGCATTTGAGAATAGGATGGAGTTTTACCTGGAACCATGTCGTGAAGTCACTGGTAGATTTATATAAGTCTTTGGTTTCTTAATCCGATAGTAAACGATTTTCCTATGAAACATGTAAACTGATTGATAAAAAAATACTTGTTGCGTTTGATAGAGAGATAAGAGAAAATAATAAAGCATGGGTTAAAAAGTGATTTGACTCAATGATCAACCAATTCCAATCGTATTTCCCCGTATGAAAATTCTTATTGATTTGCAAAGCTGCCAGTCTCCCAGCAAAGATCGTGGTATAGGGCGTTATTCTCTCGCCCTTTTGAAGGCTATGCTGACGAACTCCAGGGGCCACGACGTGTGGTTGCTGTTAGGTGAGCATCTTCCTGAAACGGTTCTGGATATCAAAAGAAAGCTTGACGGGCTCCTGCCTGACAATAAAATCATTTTTTATCCCTTCATTCATTACACGGGTGAGCTGGATAAAAACAATCAGCCATTTTGTCGTCAGGCTGAACTCATGCGGGAAGCCATCATTGCACAATTTAACCCGGATGTCGTTCACATAACCAGTCTTTTCGAAGGATTTATTGCAGATGAAGTAGTCAGTATCGGAAAAATCGGAGGTGGGCCGAAAGTAGCCTTGACGGTGTATGATCTTATTCCTTACTTAAATCAGGACCACTTTTTCCAAAACGATGTTTTCAAATCGTATTATCTTAAAAAGCTGGATTCCTTCAAGAAGGCAGATCTTTTTCTGGCCATTTCTGAATCCTGTCGAAAGGAAGTCATTAATGCCGGACTGGGTATTTCTCCTGAAAAAGTCGTTGAAATTTCATCGGCAGCCAACGAACAGTTTTACTCAACCGAAACGAAATCGCTTTCCGGTTTATCGTCCGTCGGCATTGTCAAGCCGTTTTTACTGACCATTAGTAATGTTGATCCCAACAAAAACTTCATGACTTTGCTGGCGGCATACGCACGTCTTGACGCTGTTCTTCGAGCCGATTATCAGTTGGTTGTCGTCATTGAAGAACCTGCGCATGCCATTATCCATCAGAGCATGCGGAAATTGGGTCTGTCCGAAGAGGAAGTGGTCACGCTGGATAATGTCAGCGATGAGATTTTGCTGGATTTGTACAGAAACGGCTTCTTATACGTTCTTCCGTCCGTTCATGAGGGGTTCGGTTTGCCTGCTTTGGAGGCCATGAAGTGTGGAACACCGGCAATTGGGTCAAATACAACAAGTATTCCGGAAGTGATCGGCAGAAAAGACGCACTTTTCGATCCGACTTCACCTGAGGATATAGCCAGAGTGATTGAAAGAGTGATGCGGGATCGGAGGTTCTATGACGAACTGGTGCATCACGCATTGAACCATGCAGCCAAGTTTTCGTGGGAAAAGGTCGCAAACCGGGTATGGGACGCTGTTGAAAACTTGGTACCGTCGCCTGTTTCACAGGAACAAGCCGCTGCCGACACTTTGCCTCGTTTAGCTATGGTGGGCCCTTTGCCGCCCGAGCAGACGGGGATTGCTTATTACTGTGCCGAGTTACTTCCCGGTCTGTCGAAATACTATGACATTACCGTGGTGACGGATCAGTCTTTTGTCCCACCACCGCTATTGGAATGGTGCCGGATTGAAAGGATCGACTGGTTCAAAGAACACGCTTTGGATTTCGATCGAATCGTTTATCAGGTCGGCAATTCCCCTTTCCATCAACATATGCCGGATTTGTTGAAAGAATTTCCCGGTACGGTTGTGTTACATGATTTTTATCTGGGCGGCATATTGCGCGGGATGGAAATGACCGGTTATCGAAAGAACGCATTCATATTTGGTATGTATGCATCACATGGTTTTACTGCCTTGACGCACATTAATGAATGGAGCAAACCAGAGATCGAGAACTGTTATGCCGCCAATCTCGACGTCATTAAAAGCGCAGAGGGAGTCATTGTTCATTCCGAATACGCTCGGCAACTGGCTGATTCAACATATGGTGGAGAATTCAGCGCGAATTGGAGAGTGGTGCCTCAATTGCGGGAACTGCCCTCCCGTACAGAACGGTCGAAAGCGCGTGAAAGACTGGGAATAGATGAAAATGATTTTATCGTGTGTTCCTTTGGTTTTATCGGTCCTACCAAGGCATCTCTGGATTTGATTAAGGTGTGGAAACTCAGCAAGTTATACCGTACTCCGAACGCAAAACTCATCTTTGTCGGAAAAAACAATGATACAAATCCGTACGGCAAGGCAGTAATTGACGAAATCGGTGACGCTGCTATCGAAATTACAGGGTTTGTTTCCGACGAAGTCTACGCCGATTACATGGCTTCTGCCGATATGGCCGTTCAATTACGCACTATTACACGGGGAGAGACTTCTCGAACCGTACTGGATTGCCTGGCTTATCAGTTACCGTTGATGATTCTGAATACCGCTTCCTTTACCGAATATCCTGACGACATTATGTTGAAGTTGCCTTTCGACGGGGTAAAAGTGGACATTCCGCAGTTAGTTACCGCCATCAATAAACTTGCTTTCGATACCGAGGCGCGACAAATGATGGCCTTGAAAGGCTGGAATTACGTAAAAGAAAAGCACCATCCAGCGGTGACAGCGAAAAGTTATGCCGACGCAATAGAATACTTCGCCAATATGCCGGCCAATAAAATTCATCGAAAACTTTTGGCTGATTCCCGCGTCAGGAATTTGCTGACAGGGCCTTACGCTTCTGTCTTCGCTGATCGATTCGACGTTTTACGGACAGGAGTAGTTCAAAAAAGAATTTTCGTCGATATCTCGGCCATTGTCAGAAGAGATCTGAAAACCGGGATCGAAAGAGTGGTGCGTACCGTGCTAAACGAGTTGATCATGCATCCGCCGGGAACTTATCGGGTCGAACCGGTTTACATGGATCAGAACGAAATGGGAAAATGGCGTTTCCGTTACGCCCGAAACTACTATCTGAGACAGCTGGGGGTGAAAGATGTCGAATTCGACGATGCGGAGGTGGTGCCCCAGCAAGGCGATATTCTCTATTGTCTGGATTTGTACTGGCATGGTGTGGTGGAAGGACAAAAACAGCATTTGTTCGACTTGTGGAAAGTCAAGGGGGCCAAGGTCGTCTTTACTGTTTATGACTTGCTTCCCATCATTTTTCCTCAGGTGTTTCCGCCGGGAGCCGACAGCGGATTCTGGGAATGGCTGGCTGCTGCCATGAAAGCGGCTGACGGGATTACGTGTATTTCGAAGGTGGTGACGGCCAACGTCACTTTCTGGCTGCAGGAAAACGATCCGGAAAGTCTGGCGCGCATCAAGATTGCCGACGCGAATCTGAATGTGGATATCGAGTCGTCTTCACCCACGCGGGGAATACCTGATTACGCTACCGACGTGTTCGACAAAATCCGGGACCGTCTGACTTTTCTGATGGTGGGGACGATCGAACCCAGAAAAGGGCACCTGCAGATGATTTCTGCCATGGAAATCTTGTGGGAAAAAGGTTATCCGGTCAGTCTGATTATAGTCGGACACGAAGGCTGGAAAGCGTTGGAACCGTCTCAAAGACGGACTATTCCTGAAATTGTCGACCGGATCCGCAACCATCCGAGACTAAACCGGGAATTGTTCTGGCTGGAAGGGATCAGTGACGAATTTTTGAAAGAAGTGTATTCCCGCAGTAATGCGCTGGTGTCCGCTTCAATCGGTGAGGGATTCGGGTTGCCGCTGATTGAAGCGGCTCAGTACGGTGTACCGATCATCGCTCGCGATCTTCCTATTTTCTGGGAAGTCGCTGAGGGAGGAGCGTTTTATTTTCATGGCGAAACGCCGGAGGAGCTGGCCGGAAGTCTTGAAAAA